>CAZFLA010000091.1:0-13890 GCA_964519405.1 uncultured bacterium | reverse complement strand
ACTCTGGCATACCCAATATAGTGGTGAAACAAAGTTATTCTGGTTATCAAAGTTAACCAAAGCATTGTTCCAAGCCGGTGCGTCTGTGTTGCGCAGCCACAAAGCAGGACACGCTAATGCGACTTGTTCGCCAGCCGATTCACTGTTGATTAACATCGATGCCCCCGATACCGCACCCGCCATATCTGTCTGTCCGTTGTTCCATTCGGTAATCGCTAACTGTGCTTTGGGGTGACTGTCATCGCGAATCTGCTGCAGCGATCGCAGAAGCGTCGCCACATAGTCATCCGCGTATGCCATTTGCTGCATCCACGTTCCTCCCCAATAGGTGTGACATGATAATAGCCCTAATGGTTCATCTACTGCAGCAGCCAATTTCTTGTTCCAATCAACTTCCGTATTAGCAGAACCACAGACCAAAATGCGTACATTGGGGTATTTCGCTTGTATGGCGCGTCTGAATGTATTTACGGACTGAGCATAACGGTCCGGAGTCATAGGCCAGGTTTCGTTGCCAAGTTCCCAGTATTTTACGTTGTAGGGTTGCGGATGCCCGTTAGCGGCACGGAGTTTACCGTATTTTGTGGTCACGGCGCCGTTGCAGTATTCAATCCAGTCCAACGCCTCCTGAAGATAAGCCGGCTGTGCTTCGGGTGTTTCATGCTGCCCGATATTCAGGCTAATGTATGGCTCCGCACCGAGGCTGCGGCAGAGCTGTATAAATTCATCTGTGCCAAATCCGTTCGGATCTAACCCACCCCACATGTAATTCGGAGCCGTGACCCGTTTGTGCTGAGCGCCAATACCATCTTTCCAGCGATAATACTCCGCAAAACACCCACCAGGCCATCGTATGAATGTGGGCCTCAGTGCCTTCACTCGTTCCAGAAGGTCTGCTCGTACTGGCACACCTTTTGCCGCCTCTATGGGCATCACACTAAACTGATCGACCCAGCACTGGGTATTGCCGGTCATCTGTAGGCAAAGTTTTGCTGAGTCGGATGTTGCTTTCGCAGTCAGGCTCACTGGATACTGTGTCCATTTAGTAGTGAGGGTGGGCAGGTTTTGCACAGTGCTGCCGGAAGCTGTCTGTAAACTCACCTGAAGACGAGTACCAGGCAGAGCTTTCGCCCAGATGGAACCCACATACTTATGCCCCTGTTGAACGGCAACCTGCTGTGACACCGCAGCAGAACTGGTTTTAGCTAATCCGCGGGCATCATATTCACAACTGTGTTTGCCGTTCAATGCGGTGCTGCTAAGCCCAACGTAAAGATTGTTGCTGCTTTTGGTTACGCTCCAGTCCTTGGCCAGACCGTTGGTGCGCGTCGTGGTCAGTTTTGGTGCCATCAAAATGCGTCCGTCAGGCGCGGTAACCTTGATGTTTCGCACCATCACACTTGTGGCGTATATTCCGAGACCAACCTTGCCAGTGGGATGTGTGTCATCGGTGTAGCTTCCAGCCAACACATCATCGAGATAAAAGCTAAAGACATCACCGCGGCAAGATATCTTCACGCGATACCATTTACCCGATTGGATGGCAGCACCCACAGATGGATACTCCTTCACGACTATCTTGTTGCCGTCTGTTGTGCGCTCAACAGCACTGCGTGTGTTGCCCCACCCGCCGATATTCCACCAGTACAGGTTCTTTGTGTCGGTATACCTAAATGGGATAAGCATACCCTCTGAGCCATTTAGCTTCTTAAACTCATAGGTATAGTCGTAGTCTTTCCACTTCGCATCGCCAAAGACCACATATCCAGGAGTATCTGTGGTGTCATTTGTCAGCACACCATTGGCAGCGGTCCACGAGCCGTAGACGACTTCGATATCATCGGTTATCTTCCCGAGGGGCATCGCCTCAAAACTGCGATCCATCACCATTTCTGACCATAATCCGCCCACAACCGACTGATAGATATGCTCTAGAAACTGACCATATAGCAACGGTGAGACCTTGCCAGTGACTTTGGCTGGGTTCACTGTGATTTCGGCACACTGTGCGGTAAGTGATGGCAGCAACGCAGAGACAACGCAGAGCGCGATGGCACGCTTGTTCATCATATTCAACCCTCCTAGAGGTGATGCTGTATTAGCTTCATTATAACCTTCGGTTGGCCTGTAGCAGCCATGCCGCCACTTTGGGAATAACGATGATATTCATGACCACTGAAGCGCGATAAAGGTATAATTGGTATGTTGCGCCAACTGCTGTGAGGTTTATTCAGTATGACCGAGTGTTCCATATCCGAAAATGCTGCTGTAAGGTTGTTTCTCGAAGTGATCGCACTTGATAACACCAAGGACGAGCCCGTTCTGCATTTTTCTTCAGCAGACATTCGCCTCATTGATATGGCTTTATCAAGCCATGGCAAACAGCCGAAACACCTACTGAACATGCGCAGCTACAGTGAAATCGGCATTTCTGACCAGCTTGATGAACAACTCGCCCAGACGGTGGGTGCACTGGATGTTATACATATCATGCAGCAGCAGTTCAGCCAGTGGACTAGGCAAGGAATTGGCCTCATTCACCGTGATGATGCCGACTATCCCGCAATATGGCGCGAACGCTTTGGCAGCACCGCACCTGTCATCGTGTGGTATGCGGGTAACCTGGCACTCGCAAATCATATAGGATTAGCCGTCACGGGCAGCCGGTCACTCACGGAAGACGAGGAAGCCTATGCCAGTCGGCTAGGGCATGAATGTGCGCGGCAGCAGATCACGCTCATCAGCGGATATGCTAATGGTGCCGATCAGTTAACGATGTTTTCCGCGCTCGCAGAAGATGGCAATGTGGTGGGAATACTTAGCCAGGGGTTGCTGGGTGTGGTCGGTCAAGCTCGGGTTAGGAAGCCGTTACAAAATGGGCAGCTTCTCCTGCTGTCGCCGTATCACCCCAGCGCGGAGTTTCAAGCTACTCAGGCACTGGCGCGGAACAGGCTGATCTACGGTATGGGCAAATGGGCAATAGCCATAAGCAGCCAAGAGGGCACAGGTGGAACCTGGCGCGGCGCGCTGGAGTGTATGGTGCAGAAATGCCCCCCACTGTTTGTGCGCAGTGACCAGCCCATATCAGACGGCAACGCAGCGCTGCTAGCGATGGGGGCACTAGAGCTTGATGCCGAAAGTATCGGCTATGGCGTAAAGCTCGCAGAGCATCTCGACCACCTCGGTGACAACTACCAACCATCTGACAAAGCCGCTCAGCGTTTGGCCGAAATCGGCTCATCACCCGACGACTTCGAAGCGCTGCGTCGGCAGCCCAAAGGCAGCAGTAAACCGCAGCCCAAAACACTGCCCGAAGAGCTGCCAGCAGAGATGTTTGAAGCCGCTTGGGTGTTGATGGCTCCGCTGCTTTCGGAACCGCAGACGCCACAGCAACTAGCACATGCACTCTCCATCACACGAGCTCAGGCGCTGGCTTGGTTGAAGCAGGCCGAAGGTCTAGGTAGAGTCAGCCGAAGCGGAAAGCCGCCAAAGTTCATCCGAACCCAACAGTTATTCGATAACGAAGCAGATTCATAATCTGCACATTACCCTTGGAGTGACTATACTTATTCGTATAAAGCTGGGTTATACTCAGATATACAAATTCTTATCCTTGGGGAGTTATCAATGGGTAACACGCTCGAACATGATGGCATTCATAGCCTTTTGCCTCGCGAGATGATGACACCGGCGGCTCGCAAACAACGCGACAACTATGCGGGTATCCCTGGCGCTCCGTTTCACCAAAGGGAGTTTGGATTTTACAGCCTTGACCGATGGTATGCCGATGGGCTTGACCGCAGCACGAACCTAGCGGAGCTGTTTGGCTACGATGACGCGGGAGAGCTCAGCCTAGGCTGCCTCGGGTGGTGCGAAGCGGCATTTTCACCGGTGTTCGAGGAAAAGGTGCTGGAAGACCGCGGCGATTATGAGCTTGTTCAAGACTTTGCCGGTCGGCATGTTCTCTACTTCAAAGGCCGGCGCAGCGGCTTTATGCCCGAATATGTTGATCACCCCGTAAAAGACATGCAGAGCTGGCAAGAGAAATGCCTGTGGCGGATGAACCCTGACGACCCAGCTCGATGGACCGACTTTGATGAACGAATGAACACCGCTAAAGCCTGCGCAGCTCAGGGCAAGATGATCATTCAGAATGTGGTTGGCGGATACATGTATCTGCGAAGCCTGATGGGCCCCGAAGGAATACTATATGCCTTCTACGACATGCCCGATGTTGTTCACGCCTGTATGCAGCAGTGGCTCACTTTAGCTGATGCTGTCATCGCAAAGCACCAGCAGCACGTGACGCTGGATGTTTTCTATATCGCCGAAGATATCTGCTACAACCATGGCTTGCTCTGCTCACCAAACACCATGAAAGAGTTCCTCATCCCCTACTATCAACAGCTCATTAGCAATATCCGCAGCCAGCAGATAGACCAGAACCGGCATCTATATGTTCAAGTTGACACCGATGGTGATGCGCGCGCAGCTCTGCCCATATACAAAGAGCATATCGGCATGGATGTGATGACACCATTTGAAGTGGCTAGTAACTGCGATGTGGTGCAGATAGGCCAGCAATATCCCGAGCTGGTTCTGCTGGGCGGCATCGACAAACGTGAGCTGGCAAAAGGCCCAGAGCATATCGATCGAATGGTCGACCGCATCCTGCCAGTGATGCGAGCCAGAGGTGGTTATATTCCAACCTGCGACCATGGAGTTCCCGAGGAAGTCAGTCTTGAGAACTATCTGCACTATCGACGGAGATGTCTAGAGTTTAACAACTAAACAATTCGGATATTTGTGACCCATTTATCACATCACAACGTCATATAGGGTGTTAATTAGTCTTTTTCCACATTCAACCATGGAGGGAAGCTCATGAAAAAGAGTTTGACATTCATCCTGGCATACGCAGCGGTAGTTGGTTTACTATCTGCATCAATGGCTCAGCAAGCAGCTGGTCAGAATCAGGGGCAAGGTAACCGGCAAGGTAACCGTCAGCAGACGGGCCAAGGTATGCGCCAAGGCCAAAATCGGAATAACAACATGATGGGCCGCGGTTTTGGTTTTACATCATCTGTAAAGCTAGGCACTGCGGGTGTATACATCATTCAGTCAACCAATTTAACTAAGCTTAACCCCGACACACTAAAGCCTGTCGGACAACTCACCATACTTCCCCCAGAGCTTACCGGCGGTCAGCGCACGAACTCCCAAAGGGTGCCTGCACCGGGTGAAGCTCCTGCGGCACCAACAGGGTTCGGCATGATGGTATCTGTGTCAGCAGAAATAGGCGCAAATGATGCGCTCTACTGCGTAGCCGGTCCATATTATGTGCATATCGACGGTACAACCATGAAGGAAGTGGCCCGATTTGCGCTCATCGATATTCCTCAGCCGCAGCAAACCGACAGCAACGCTCAGGCAGACGGTACGCCAAATCCACAGATGGGGCAAGCCATGCAGGCCATGATGATGCCATCACAGCTGCAGTTAAAAGGCAACAAACTGCTGATTTCGATGGGAAACAGGGTGTTCCTAGTCGATACAACGACTGATAAAGTGGTTGCAGCCTACCCTGAGCAAACACAGTAAGCCGACATCGGTATAGTGTGTTATACAGCCGGGATGACCAACTCGTCATCCCGGCTGATTATATGACCCACCTATTCAACCCAAAACGCGCCTTACAACAAACATATTCGCACCAAGGAGCCGTCTATCTATGAACCCTACTCCTATCGAGCAACTGCTCACAAAAGAGAGTGTTTTCCGGCAAACCAGAGTGGCACTCGACTGCATCCGCAGCAGTATGCCTGATGAGTATGGGTATCCAAAACATCAACACGATTTCAGCGAATTGGTGGTTGTATTGCAGGGCAGTGCCATGCATGTCACACAAACAGACAGCTTTCCTATAGCAGCGGGGGATGTGTTTGTGTTGCACCCGGGTGAACCTCACGCCTATCAAAAAACACATGGACTACTCATGGCAAACATCATGTTCAAGCGTGAGGAGCTTCCCCTGTTGTGGTCGGATTTATCGCAGATGCCAGGCTTCCACACGCTGTTCACCCTTGAGCCCAATTACCGCATGAAGGTCAACAACGCCGGTCAGTTGAAGCTGAACGCAGACCAACTGAAGCATATATCTCACCTCATTGATCTGCTGGATTCTGAATTGGGCCAAAGAGCCCCTGGCTATATCACCGCCGCAACGGCCCATTTCGCTCTGATCATCACGGCGTTGTGCCGTGCGTATTCGAACACACAACATCCGGTCGCACAACAATTGCTAAGGGTTGGCGAAGTGGTGGGATACATAGAAGCCCACTTCGACCAGGAGTTCACCCTCAGCCAGATAGCCAGTATGGCTGACCTCAGTGCCCGAGGGTTTACGCGCATATTCCGCAGGCTGATGGGAACCTCACCCATCGACTACCTGATCCGCAAGCGGATGGAACGTGCAGCTGAGCTCATCATGGACCCCAAACTCAACAATAACCAAATAGCGCACATGGTTGGCTTAAGCGACGGCAACTACCTCACCCGTCAGTTTCGCCGGGTATATGGCTGCAGTCCGCGCACCTACCAAAGAATGCAGCGCGGATCTTGAGTGCGCTAGGCTGCTTATCGTGAGGTGACGCTGAATATCCCTTTGCTGGCTTGAATAGGCCCTTCCTTAAGGAACTCACTCAAAAATCGGCCGACACTCTCTTTTAGTAACGCGATCGCTCTATCGATCTCCGGCCATTCCGGCACATTCGCGGCGTGCCTTGCTTCAGCTCTCTCCTCCAGATGGTTGCGTCGATCAGCCTCTAGCAGCGCAGCTAACTCGTCAACCGATCGCTGCGGATATGGCATATTCATCTCTGCCGCTTTACGCAGTATCGACGCGAGATTTGTCTCACGCAGATGGTATGCATATGCGTATGCCCTGCGCTTTGCTGCGGCAAGGTCAACCAGGTTATGAGTGAAGGCTTCCAGAATATGGTCAGGCACATCCTCCAAGATCGAGCGCCCAAGCTGACCCGCCGCTTCCCACTTCTGCGCGGCTAAGGAGCACCGCAGTTGAACGTCTTCCAGCATCCACGGATGGGGTTGGCGGTTGTCGGTCTTCATAAATATGGCAGCTCGCGTGCTGTCCCAGCTTGGGGTGTGACACATTTCACCGCGAAGTGTCGCCGCATCTAGGCTGTGGTCGGTGCGGCTTCGCCCCAATTCTCTGATCATCCAACTCGTCTCCCATGGGAAAAACTCCATACCTTCGCTGGTTAACTGCCAAAATTGGATCATCGTCTCTGCCGCGGAGCCGTAGGGCTCGGCGAGCATCGACAATGCCTCATCCTCTGATATATGTGGATCGTCGAAAAACAGCCCTGTCATCCGAAGGTTAGCATCTTCAGTCGTGGGGTTCAAACCATAATACTCCTTGATACCGCAAACACCAGCCACCGAGGCAATCGTCTTCAAACCGCGGAGTGTGACCAAAGGATGCGACAAGTGATGGAACGGCTCCAGCTCCTCGCTGGGACCGCCAAGCCAGTATTCCACGATAGATGGAATACCTCGGCTCTGTGCCATGGCTATTGTGTTCTTCAGCCAGCGGTCTACCGGAAGGGTGGCTTGAACTTCGGCGATATTGCAGTGCAGCGATAATCCCAGCGCTTTGGGCTGCAGTCGGCTTACACAGTCATACACCTGACCTGCCGACAGCTCCCATGGCTCCCACCACAGGCGGCCATCGGGATTAATCCCTTGCCAGCGGCTGGCCAGCCCATCGAGGAAAGGCGTCAGTCGTTCGGCAAGCGGAATACCCAAGCAGCGCGGGCAGGGACCGAACTCACTGCATAACCAAGCGTCCTGGTCATATGTGTATACAAGGATGTCGTCAACACCCGGAAAGTCGCGATTGAATGCATCAAGCAGCAACTGATATCTCGTCAGCACGTTGCTGTCCATCAGGCAGTTCGGCGGTGCATCGCCAAATACTGCATGTGCATTATATGGAGCGCCAAAATGGAAAATCGTGCGGAATCCAGCTTCCTTACACAAAGCGATTCGCTGGCGAAGCTGTTCACGGCGGATGCGATAGGCATCGGCACCAGGTCGGCAGTTCAGAGTCACCACTTGAGGATACAACCGGTTCTGCTCCTCACTAAGCTCCACCACATCCTCCAGGTTCAGGGGCTCATCGCCAGGTCGTGCTCCCCAAGCCACATTGAGTTGGATCGTGTTGAACCCCAACACCTTCAGCATCTCTAGGGACTGAGGTGTCCAAGGCACAGCGACCGGCAAATCGACCAGCCGCAGCAGCGACTCGGGGATTCCTAAAAATCCGACTTTATACTGCAAAAACTTTGGTGATTCTGTGATGGGCATTTTTGAACTCCGACTGGTTATGCTATTTGTTACTTAGGTTTAGCTGTATCATCTTAAAAATCCTGTATAGCGGTATAGGATGATACTGGCAGCACGCATATGTATATAGGGCTGCAGAACCGAAGTCGAGTGAGTAAGTGTAGAATATAATGGAATATACCATCTTGTTTGATCTCTGGAGCACTCATGAAAATCGTTGGAATCATCCCCGCCAGAATGGCCAGCACCCGCCTGCCAAACAAACCACTTGTAGATATCGCCGGCCTACCCATGATTGTTCGTGTATGGCAAAACGCCTGTTTTGCCAAAAGCCTTAGTGAAGTCATCGTGACGGCTCCCGATCAGCAAATTATCGATGTTGTGCGGTCACACGGCGGTCGGGCTGAGCTTACCTCTGATAAGCACAGAAGCGGCACAGATCGCTTGGCTGAGCTCGTGGAACGCATCGACTGCGACGCGGTAGTGAATATCCAGGGTGATGAACCACTGTTGCCCGCGGAGCTCATCAACGCAGCCGCGCAGCCGCTGCTAACTGACCCTAGCGTAAAAATGGCTTCGTTGATGTGTCCTGCGACAGCAGATGAACTCGGAAACCCCAACAACGTGAAAGTCGTGACTGCCCTGAACGGCGATGCACTTTACTTCACTCGCAGCGAGGTGCCGTATCGACGCAACGAAAGCAGCATCCTCAGTTACAAACATATAGGGGTCTACGCGTATACTCGCGATACCCTGCTGACATTAAGTCAATTGCCGCCCAGCCCATTGGAACTCGCAGAATCGCTGGAACAGCTGCGTGCACTGGAAAACGGCATCCGTATTCGCATGGCAAAAGTAGCTTTCAGCCCAGTGGGTGTGGACACGCCAGCCGATCTGGAGCGGGTAAGGCAGGTCTTCGCTCGAAAGGGTGAGCGAGAGCTCAATTAACGCTATCGGTTGATTAAGTTTTGGTGAGAGCGGCAGTCGTGTTTGCTGCCGCTTTCGCATTACTGCGGGTCATTCACCACGCCGCTGAACAGTATTTCACCTGTGGGATCATGCCGAATCAGGAAGACAAAGGGGCGGTTGAATGTAAGTTTTGGTGGATTTAGGCTGATACCCAACGTCATACCAATACCTGTCGCTGCAGCAGCCTCCGTGCCACGTTCATTAACCTCAAGCACGCATTTCTGTTTGGCATCATCAATCTTCACAGAACCAAGCGCTTTTGGTACCATTCCACTGAAATCGGCGCGTTCTTCAAATGGCAGCAACATTCCCATTTTTTTCAGCGGAGGTATAAGGTTCGTCTCCACTGCCATCTTAAATCTCGGCAGCGATAAGTCCACATGGCCGATTTTAAGAGAATCTATCATCTGAGCTAATGATATGCTGGTCAAGCTGCTCAGCAGTTTTTGAGGAGATGATCCTTCGGCGGGCATAATGCAGTACATCGCCAGTGTATCTTGAAGCTCCATCTCCAGCTTCAGTTGATCATTTGTCATCTTGCTGGATGTTAAACCAGATATTACACGACTGATGCTATACGGTAATCTGACCATGGTATGTGTCTTTGCTTGTACATATTCCAAATCTCTGCTTATCTGCATATATACGGTGTTTGGTCGTTTACCCTTGCTGCCATTCCAAGTAGCTTTGGTGTTGTGTTTAGGACTAAAAGGATGAAGCCATCCTGCTTTAAACAAAACAGCGTTGATGATTATCAGTAGTGTTTCATCGCTTATGCGCTCATACATCCGCATAATGCGCTTCTGAGTTTTATCTGCCACCCATTGATTTATTAGTTCAACGGTATGGCTGTTATGCATGCTTACAAGGTTCACCGGTGCCTGGTAGGCAGTATTCATCGCACGAGTATAACTCGGCTCTAGTCGGTAAGTTTTTTCTAACCATAATGAATTAGCCATCACCATTTCGTCTCGGGTCAGATGATCACTTATTGCTTTAATAAGCTTCGTATTACTTGCGTTTACCTGAGCAACCGAGCTATTACCAAATCCAAGCACTTTCGTCATCTGACGAAGAGTGTTGCCGCGCGCACCATTCAGTGCCATGCTGAATGCCATCCGTATGCTGTAAGGTGATAAACATAGATTCTGCTTTGAATCACAGCAGGTCTGTGTCAGCCGCAATGCAAAATCGGAATTACCGCTGTTCTGTGCCATACTACACCTTCCTTATCACTCTGCTTATAAATCGATGCTGTATATAAAGACTACATGGCCAAATAAAATGTTTCACTCAAATCGCCGAAAACTAAACCAAAGTGAATGCTTTACTGCGGCTCATACACCACACCGCTGAACAGTATGTCGCCAGTGCCATCATGCCGAATCATAAACACGAACGGCCTATTGAACTTGAGAATAACGGGAAAAGCGCCATAGGGTATCCCTTCCGTTTCAGCAGCTGCTACCGTGCCTTTTTCGTTCACCTCGATGCTGCATCTCTGTTTCATTCGGCCGATGAATGTCCTATCTATGGTGTTTGCGCATATCGCACTAAAATCGGGATGCTCACCGAATGGTGTTTTCATTCCCATCCTAATTAAGGGGGGTATGAGGTCAATCTCTGAGTCGAATTTGAACTTGGGTAAGGTGAGGTAAACCTCCACAGGGCGCGCAGTCCTACTCGTTACGTCGAATGTCTTGCTGTTCAGCTTCGACAGAACGTTCAGAGGATTGGAGCCGGCACTGGGCAAGAGAAGGGACATAGAGAAGCCAGACAATAGGTAGGGCAGATTCACCACCTCGTATTCCTTGGTCTTCCTGTAGAGTAAATCCTTAGTTTGGTTCATATATGTGATCTGTGAACGGCGATTTCCGCTGCCATACCAGGTGCCTCTCGTGTTATCTTTGGGCTCAAATGGCATCATCCACTCTTTTTCAAAGAACGCCGTGTTAATGATCACGCATACCATTTGTGCATCGATGACGTTGCTCATCCGTTCAATTCTTCCGTTGGTAACCTCCGATATCCAGCGATTTATAGTATTCATTGAATGAGGATTATCAAAGTCCAATGATTTAACTAATGCACCATATGTGCTGCTGACGCTGTTGACGAATGCCGGTTTCAAGCGACATGCGCTATTCAGCCACAACGAGTTGGCAACCATCAATTGTTTGTAGGACTGACCCTTAGATATCATTCTGTGGATATTCACGTTGCTCTTGTTAATCTGTTCGATGGTGTTGCTGCCGTATCCCAGCACCTTCGACATCTGACGGAGGGTTTCACCCCGGGCACCGTTCAGTGCGATGCTCAGCGCGATGCGTGCGCTGTAGGGCGAGAGACACACGTTCTTGCCGGTTTGACAGCACTGCTGCGTCAACCGCAGCGCGAAGTCGGAGCTTCCTGACATATTGGTCATCAATATCCTCCCAAACTGAGCAATAGAAAACGAGCATTGTCTTATTATACAATGGTGATGATGATAATATTTACGGTTTTTAGGCGAATATCGTGTAGAGTTAGCCTTTCCGCCAAACAAATCGGCTCTGCAGCCAATAATATCCACATTTGCAGGGTTTTGTGTGATGGGAATATTGCTGGAATCGGACTAATCGGACGGATCGGACCAATCCGTCCGATCGGCAAAGTAAACCCTATTTGTGCCGATTACCACCCATTTATGGCATAATCTCCTTCGCGTGATGAGCGGCTTCGCGAAAAGCTTGGCCTTCAGAGCGACCTCAGCGTACAATGATATCTAGCAGTGCCGTTCGTCAAGGCGCTGACTACGCATAGAGGTAACCACTCATGGCAAGAGCACCCCAAGATTTTGACACGCTGCGACACAGCGCGTCGCACCTCATGGCCCAAGCGCTGCAGGAATTGTATCCCGGCATTAAGCTGGCCATAGGTCCGTGTATTGAAGACGGATTTTACTATGATGTAGAACCCACCCAGCCAATTACTGGCGATGATCTGCAGACGATTGAGCAGAAGATGCTGGAAATCGCCGAACGCGATCTGCCCATCGAACGCGTGGAGCTGCCTCGCGACGAGGCATTGACCACCGTTGAGCAGTTAGGTCAGAGCTATAAAACCGCCATCATCAATGATCTGCCCGACGAAGCTGTGATCAGCTTCTACCGTCAGGGCGACTTCATCGATTTGTGCCGCGGCCCTCACGTAGCAAGCACTGGCATCATTAAGCACTTTAAATTGCTGAGCATCGCAGGTGCTTATTGGCGCGGCGATGCCCGCAACCAGATGCTGACACGCATCTACGGCACGGCCTGGTTCACCCAGCAGGAGCTGGACGACCATCTCAACAAACTTGAGGAGGCCAAACGGCGTGACCATCGCAAGCTAGGCCGAGAGTTGGGCATATTCATGCTCTCTCCCGAAGTGGGCGGCGGGCTGCCCTTATGGCTGCCGAACGGCGCTGTGCTGCGTGACACGTTGGAAACCTTCCTTAAGAAGGAACAGCTGCGCCGCGGATACAGCCCTGTGGTCACCCCGCACATCGGCAAACTGGAGCTGTGGAAGACATCCGGGCACTGGGGACATTATGGCAACAGCATGTTCAACCCAATTCAGGTTGATGAAGAGCAGTATCTTCTGAAGCCAATGAACTGCCCGTTCCATATTCAGGTTTACAAGAGTGAAACCCGAAGCTATCGTGACCTGCCCTGCCGATTGGCTGAGTTTGGCACCGTCTACCGATATGAGCAGTCGGGTGAGCTAAACGGTCTGACCCGTGTTAGGGGCTTTACGCAAGACGACAGCCATATCTTCGTAGCTCCAGAGCAACTGTATGAAGAGTTCAAGAACGTCGTTGAGCTTATTCTGCATGTGTTCAACACACTTGGGCTGCAAGATTACACCGCGCGCGTAAGCCTGCGTGATCCTGCCAGCGACAAGTATGTGGGCAACGATGACATCTGGGAGCAGAGTCAAACAGCCATCATGAACGCCGTTCAGGAAATGGGGATGCAGCATACCATCGGAATCGGTGAGGCTGCGTTCTATGGTCCTAAACTTGACTTCATGGTTCGCGACTGTATCGGCCGTCAGTGGCAGCTTGGTACCGTGCAGGTTGACTACAACCTGCCGGAGCGGTTTGAGCTGGAATACATCGGCAGCGATGGGGCTCCGCACCGACCTGTGATGATACACCGCGCACCGTTCGGCAGCATGGAGCGCTTGATTGGTATTCTGCTGGAGCACTACGCAGGAGCATTCCCGCTTTGGTTAGCACCTGTTCAAGCAGTGATACTGCCAATTGCCGACCGGCATGTGGGCTACGCCCGAGAGATCCAGGCTAAAATGCTGGAAGCCGACCTCAGAGTGAGGGTTGACGACCGCAATGAGAAGACGGGATACAAGGTACGTGAAGCCGAGACCAAGAAGATCCCGTATATGATCATCGTTGGTGACCGCGATGTAGAAGCAGGAGCCGCTTCGGTGCGTAAGCGAAGCGTTGGAGACCAAGGTGCCATGCCTGTTGACGACATGATCGCTATGTTCAAGAACGAAATCACCGCACCTAAA
>CAZFLA010000090.1:0-13989 GCA_964519405.1 uncultured bacterium | reverse complement strand
ATAACATGATACAAGAGTTACCAATTAAACAGTGGCTTATAGCATACCGGAGAACCGCAGGACACTATAACTCCACACCGTATCGCACCAGTAGCTATATTCTTATAGCATACCGGAGAACCGCAGGACACTATAACACAGGTTAAAACAGGTATTACAGGTCATCTCTTATAGCATACCGGAGAACCGCAGGACACTATAACAGCCCTACATATCGTTGTGCAGGTTTCTGGCTTATAGCATACCGGAGAACCGCAGGACACTATAACTCTTTGTTGATAACTACCTTATACTTACCACTTATAGCATACCGGAGAACCGCAGGACACTATAAAACCTACCGCTTGGACACATCGTTCATCGCGGCTGCCCAGCAGATCATGCACACCATCACCAATCCCCCCAGCACAGGGTTGATGGACACCAGAAGCAACAGAACTGGCACCACGCAGCACGTTTTGCTGCCATTCAACTGAATGGCTACCAGTATAAAACCAACCACGATAGCTAACACTAACATGACAGGCCCCCTGCTCGGATGATAACGTCTGATTATAGCATTTTCCTGTCGGTTTCCAGGCGATATTTTGTGCCCCCCCCAAGTCCGTTGCCACACCTGTCCAAATACTCTATACTCTACCGTGTGAAACAACACTGCTGGGAGAGCAACTCAATGTCAAACGAATACAACGAAAAACCTGTAGTCATTCTCGACACAGATATCGGCCCGGATTGCGACGATGTCGGCGCCGTGTGCATACTCCACCAACTCCGCAAACAGGGAAAAGCCGGTATGCTGGCCATCACCTGTTGCGCCTCATATCACTGGGGACCGCGATGCGTTGAGGTGCTTAACCGCTATTATGGGTATTCTGTGCCCATCGGACAGTGCCCTCGGCCCGATTTCCTGTCGGAAGCGACCCATCAGAAATACAACAAAGCGGTCTCTGAGCATTTTCTAGGTGATGAGCAGATCAACTTCCAACCCGCATTGCCGGTATTGCGTCAAGCATTAGCGCAGGCGGCGCCGCAGAGCGTGATACTGACCACCATCGGCCCACTCAACAACATCGGCGATCTCATGACATCGGGTTCGGACGAAATCAGCCCCCTATCGGGACGTGAGCTGGTTGCCGATAAAGTCACGAAGATCGTGTGTATGGCGGGATGTTTTGACCCCACGAAGCACGGTCCGCAGTTCGCCGAGTGGAATGTGGAGATGGACATCAAGGCGGCGCAGATCGTGGTGAACGAGTCGCCAGTACCAGTTATCTTCTGCGGATTTGAGATGGGTGATACGGTCATGACCTGCGCCAACCTCGATCAATATCCCGCAGAGCATCCGTTGCCCATGGCCTACCGTCTATACATTGGTGACGGCGGCCGATCTTCATGGGATCTCGTCACCGTTCTTTACGCGATAGAGGGCGAAAGTGAGCTGCTAGGACAGTAGGAATGGGGTGTCATCACCATTAATGATGGCGGTGTCTCAACATGGCATCCAGATGCATCGGGTAAACATGCATATGTCACCCGCAAATGCAGTGTCGATGAGGTGGCAGCCCGCCTCGACGCTCTCCTGCTCAGCTAACAGCGCAATTAATGTCGTGCGGAGTGCACTAACACATCGCAGGACAGATGATGCTTACACCTTACGATTAAGCCAATTGCAGATTAGCATCCATGCCGCCGGCCGGAGTGAAGCGACGCCGGCCGCTATTGTTAAGACGCGCGGTGCAGGAACCCACACTGGACGCAGTTCCCGGAGCGTCAGCTCCCGGAGCGTAGTCGTGTGGGTGACTAAACCCGCGGCACTGTGGCTGATCATCTGCGATCCAAGCTGTCGGCCCTCTGCGATGGGTTCGGTGGCCCGGCCGTGACATCGTCTGTGACGGCGTCACGTTATGTGCACTTTTACCATAAGCCTATGTCGAATTAGCTATTGGCTCGATAGATAAACGTTCTTCGGAACATGCCCCCGAAATGATGTGGGTTGAAGCCCTTAACAGCAATGGTGTTCTCACCGGCTTTCAGCAAGCCCCGAATCTCAACATCCCATTCAAACTCGTATCCGCCCTGCCACCATGGTTCTTTGTATTCGCGATTTGCCACATATTCCCCATTGATGTACAGCCAGGTTTCATTAAACAAGCCAGGGAACATCAGATGCATCGCACCAGATACTTGCTCTGGCGTCAATGTAATTTTGCACTGATACCAATAGGAGCCCATATACCCCTGCCCGTTCGCCACAGCCGCCTTTTGCGCTTGCAGATATAAATCAGTGCGAACTTTTATCCAACCCGATGCACCAGCCGCTGTTTGCTGTGCATACTGCGAGTCCGATGGTATCCCCTTCACCGGGCCTTCGTATGTCCAGTTTTTAGGCAGAGGTTCTGCTTTCCGCCACCACCACTCCAACGGCAGTGTCGAGATCATTCGGCCGCGTTTCCCATTGGCATACTCAGCCAGATCGCGCATCTGTTGAACCTCGCCAGGGAACCACGCGGCGCCATTCTCAGCCATCACTTTATAGGTAGTAAAGGTGCCATTCATGTCTGTGAGCTGCTGACGCGCCTGCAGCGTTGTTTCACCCCAGCGCACAGCCTCAGCATACTGCACGTCACTCGCCGCACAGCGAACCATGTTTGTGTATCCACTTAGCACCGTGTAGCTAAGCTTCATAAAGCGCATACGATCGATATAGTGCGCCTCGTTGCGGCTGGGGTTCTTTTTGTTCACCAACGGCTCGATCTCCGCTTCAGCCTGACGCATACACTGCTCCAGCGTGCGCATCAACTGCGGCGTGTATATCGCAGGAATCAGCATATATTCATGCTCTGTCACGATGGTATCCTGCCAAGCTTTGTATATGGCCGTCCAGTAACGTTCCATCGATGATGCGCAGGGACCGAAGAATTTCGAGTAGAACTCCTTGAGCAATCCAGCCACGTTGACGTCTGGGTTCCACATGAGCTGACCACGCAGATAGAGGTTCAGGAAGACCGTAGCCATCGCTCCCCTGCTCTCTGTGCCGATACCCAAAATGCCTGATTTGGCATAATGCTTCACGTCTTGCACGAAGGCTTGTTGTGATGGATTCGGAATGTCGCGCCACACCATCATACCTTGGTCGTAGTCATATATCAGCAACTGACCATGTGTGAGTTTGGCCCAAGTTTCCATCCAACGGCGATAGTCCTGCCGTTCTTTGCTGAGCGGACTATCCATGCCATGGTTCGGGTCAATGAATATGGGAGCCAACCATATGACGATGTTTGGTTCAAGCTGCTTCACAGATACCGGCGGCATGGTGACATTTGCATAAGCCAGCCCACCGATCGTGGTCTTGCTCTCTGGATACTTCCGCCGTAAAATGGCTGCAACACGGTTATATAGCGTCAGCATAGCGTCTGTAAATGAGGGCATCAAAGCTTGATGGTCATATTCAAACTGCATGGATTTATCCGATTTGCTGCCATAGTTGCCGTCTTCTATGGCTAATGAGATGCCTGGCACACCTGCCGCATACTGCGGCTCAATCTGCTTGGCAATTTCCTCGGCTGTTTTGGGGTCCGTTAGGGAAACATCAAATACGCTGCCACCCTCAGGTATCAGGTTCTTGCAGTATTGCCCCAAAGCATGCCCATTGCCAGCTATAGTTGCCTCCGTCATGTAGTTGCGACGGCGGAACTCATTTGCTCCCGTATTATCGCCATACCATGACAACCAGTAATGTCGGATTTCAAAAGGAGAGGCATAAGCAAAGTCAACGTCAGGCATCGTCAGCGTCTTAAGCTCAGGAATACATTCGCCGAATTCGGTAGGCAAATACCAGCGGCACCCCCATTTCTGAAGCAGCCAGCTCACTGCAAAATAGTGCGATTCATCATTTGATCCGGCTAATAACAGTCGATTACCAACGCGCTTCACAGCAATCGCATCCCACCTGACCAGAGTGTTTTTCTTTGAGACATGCTGCAGCATCGCGGCGATACGCTCATCAGCACCAAAAGCCGCTGTGCCCACCACGAGACATGGGGTATTGGGCTTCACAGAGGATGCAGACTTCACAATGGGGATATCTGCACCGCTCATCATCTGGATGTAGTGAGCCAAATCTTTGGCGGCGCGTTCTTCCCATACCCCGGCATGTGCATCAACCAGAATACACGCATCCGACTTACCATGTGACACTAACGGTATTTCACGAATTTTATTGCCTTGACTGTTACCTTGCTGCACGACATCATTCCTCCGTGTTGAATATCATGTATTACTTGTGCTGTGTAACGGCAAATATCGGGAAGCATGTAAATGGCGTTTCGGGTTCAATCTCCAAATACGGCACCATTTCAATCCCCTTCACGCCCGTTAACTTGAAGTGCATCGGCTTGTCTGTCTGCTTCATGTTTGCCAACAGTTTGTTGGGTTCAGATGGCAGTTCTATATGACCGTTGTCATCTAGATGCCCCTTGAATGCCATCAGCAACGGACCGGCTTCATATGCCCACCGCTCATAACCATCAACTTGCTCTGCACCAATGTATTTCGTGAGCTTCCATGCGAATTGTAGATCGAACTCGATGGTGTCACCATCCTGCCATACACGATCGATGACCGCATAACTGCCCGCCTGACCGATGAATGACTGTTCGCCATTAATGGTGATGTGGACAGGTTCATTTACCCATCGCGGGATTCTCAACTTCAAGATAAACCGCTGCGCTTCACCATGGATGCTCAACCTCACAGCGCCATCATATGGCATCTCCGTCTCCATCTCCACCCGAACGCAGCCAACATCCCTCTGCCATGTAAACTGCGAGGCCGCATACAGATCAACATAGAGCGCTTCTTCATTCACCGAATAGATATACTCAGGAAGTGCGCCAAACAGCTTAGTTCCTACACCGCAGCAGCAATGAACATTGCTATCGTAGTTTTTCTTTTCTTGGTCAAGATGGGCGAAATAGAAGATATTCTTACTGTGGTTTTGGTTTGCGATGCCTATGTTGTAAATGGAGCGTTCTATCTCGGCGACATAGCTTTCTGTATCAGGTTCGAGCTTATGAAACCTCTGGTTCAACAACAGCCAGAAGGATGAACAGCACAATTCGTTATAGCTGCGGTCATTCGACAGCCAATAACACTGTGGATATGAAACTTCGGCCTCGCACATCGCGATTCCACCGCCAGGGTATTCCCAGTCCTGTTGATACAACTGGTAGAAATTGCGTACAGCCCTTAGGTAGTAGTGCTTGCCTGTTGCGCGGTAGAGGTCAAGGTATCCCTCCATCGCTTCAATCTCAGTGCCATGTGGATGTGGTTCTATTCCGGGCTGGTTCCGCTTATGAATCGCATCGCGTTCATTGTTTATGAACTGCGCTAACCGCCAGTCTTCCTCGTAATAGCGCACCGTCACGTCAATGTCGTCCCACTTCCCTATTGGCGTGTTATACAGATAGGTGCTGGCAACCACTCCCTGGAAAGCAAGCATGAGGTATCGGATTATGGGCAGATCGTCGCACTTATTGAACCAGTCCTGCCATTTCCGCAGCACATTAAATGCAGAGGCATTCCCGGCCAGAGCCGCTGCCGTGAGCCCATATGTGAGCCATATGCGCACGTAATGCGGGTATTCCTTAGTGCCGAATTCCGATGGGGGCACAGCCATGAGGTATCCATCATCGTCGCTGCATCGGCTGATTTCATCAACCATCGCATCCATACGGCGGCGAAGCTCAGCGTCTTCATGCCACCTCAAGGTATGCCCTGCACCCATCAGAAACAGCCCCGCTGTTTGCCCCTTAATGTTGTCTTCAAAGTGGCCTGTGTAGGGTGAACCCGGCGCATCGAGCCCTGCTCGCTTCCGAAACCAATACAGCATGGCATCATCATCAAGGCTCTTGAGGTAGCCGATGTTGTTCATGAATGTATCATAGAACAAGCCATGAGTCAGCTTCACCCCGCATAGCGGGGTGAACACTTTGTCTTTAACGACATTTTTATCGTTGTTATTCCACACAGCAGAATTCAATTTCAAACACACTTTCTGATGTGGGCTGGTTGGATAGTGTTTACTTCATACTGGCCAAAAGCCCATCACGTAAACTTGATAAAGTCTTCTGATCAGCTTTTTCACCAAATGGCTTCTTCTTCCCTGCTTTATATAAGGAGTTGAGCTTATCGGTATGCTTACTGCCCATATTGATGTAGTCCAACAATGATGTCACGACATCCAGTTTTTCCAGCGTAGGATAGTTCGTTCGATGAACAGCAGTGCCATCCTTCAGTGTCACGTGACTATCGACTGCACACTCGTATCTTTCAATCAGTCGCTGAAGTTTTGCGGCATTGAGTATTGATGGTGCTGGCACATCGGTCTTGTATAGCTCGGAATAGCTCCACAACGGCGATTCATTCCAGAAATACCTAAAGTGACCAGCATATGTTGATGGTGCACCTTCATTGTGCAGCAGCAGTGTCCACTGCTTGGATTTATTCCATGGGATATCAATCCGCTTCATCTTGCTCACGGATTCTGGCGCAGCAGCTTGCCCTAAGGAGTGTTGATACATCATCTCAACAGTATCGTCGGGCTTATCAAGAACGATCATGTTCAGTTTGCTGGCTGGGATGATTTCATCCAATCTTTTCTGTGCTTTCTTCACCTGTGTAAGCTTGTGAAAGTCCATGGTAAACCCATCCGGGAAGCCTTGACCATCCAGCTGGCCGACATACTTGCCTGTTAGCTGCTGAGCGGGACACAGCATATCACCGGTCGCTCCGGTAACAACGATCGGGCAGGTGATGCGATCTAGCATGGAAACAGGGCTAAGATAATACCACTTCGTATCAGTCAGGTCGTCGCCAAATATCTCTGCGGCTTGATCTTTAAGGGGTGTCACAACGTTGAGCACTGGCAGCATACTCGACTTGCCGTCAGGTGACATCATAGATGAATACTTGCGGTTCTGTTCGAAGTAGTTGAGGTTGTAAGGCAGGTTAAAAACTGGCTGACCGGCAAATGCAGACGACACAGGAAACATCTCTGCGCTAACCACCAAAGTCTCATATCCGCCCGCGCTGCCGCCAACAATATGAAGATGAACACGATCATATATCGGCAGGCGCCGCACCCACTCATTTATCGCACGTGCGAGGTTGAAGCTGTCTCCCGTAAAGTGCTCCAGCGGATATTCGCCCTTTTCGGCACCAAAGTGCGGTGTGACGACAATCCACCCCAAGTCGCAAGTAGCCTGAATACTGCCCATGTCCGCTTCGTAATGAGCATAACTTGTGACCGGCAGCTTCTTGCCAGCAGTGATGTATTTATCCTTAACATACAACCGCGCTTGCCCCATCTTTGGATGGCCTTTAAGGTCAAGATACGGTACATTAACTGTCACACAGTTAAGATCATCGGATTTGGTTTGGGATGCAACTGTCACAGCACCCTCAAAGCCCTGTTCGCTGTCAACTATCTTTATCTGGGCTTCAGAGGAACCTCCACTGTTGTTCGCTGCGGTTGTGGGGACACCATCGCGGCTCACGTTCTCGGCTTTCATTGAACTACCTCCATTATTTTCTGAACAGCATAGATTAGCGCTTAAGCAGCACCCAATCACAGCAGTTGCCAATAGTGATTTACAGATTCTATACATGCAGTGCTCCAAAAATGAATTTAGCTATAGCATACCACCGATCACAAGTCAGTCATTATTTGGTGGTGTATCCATCCGAAATACAAGCAGACATTCTGGTACACTAATAATACGATGACAAATGAAACGACAAATAAAAGGCCATCTGTGGCCATAGTTGGACGTCCAAATGTGGGCAAGTCCACCTTCTTCAATCGACTACTGGGCTACCGTTCTGCTATTGTAGAGGATGTTCCAGGGATTACTCGCGATCGCATATCCGCTGAGGCAGAGTGGTGCGGGGTTGTGTTCAACCTCATAGATACGGGCGGCATTTTAATGTCTGCTTCTGACCCATTGATGGATCAAATCCGTATCCAAGCGAACATGGCGATGAGCGAAGCTGATGTCATTCTCTTCATGGTTGATGCCGTGGATGGGATGACGGCAGCCGATCAGGAGCTGGCTGACGCACTCAGGGGCTCAAAAACCCCTGTCATTATCGCCGTCAACAAGACGGACAACCTAAAACGCGAAGTGGAATCCGCCGAGTTTTACAGTCTTGGATTTAATGACCTGTTTACCATCAGCTGCGTTCATGGCCATGGTGTAGCAGATATACTCGATAGAGTGGTTGAGTTGCTGCCGAAAAGCGATGGCGAAGTCGCAGAAGATGAAAACATCAAGCTCTCGATCGTCGGTCGTCCTAATGTGGGCAAATCATCGCTGGTGAATGCATTATTAGGTGAACAGCGGTTAATTGTCAGCGATATCGCGGGCACCACACGCGATGCCATTGATACTCGCTTAAAATGGAACGACCAGGAAATTACTCTTATCGACACCGCAGGTATCCGCAGAGCGGGTAAAGTGCAGGGATCGGTTGAATACTACAGTGTATTAAGGGCTCAACGCGCCATTTCTCGGTGCGATGTCGCTGTTCTTGTGGTAGATGGCAGCGCTGGAGTAACCGAAGGCGACAAACGCGTCGGCGGTATCATCGTTGAAGAAGGCCGAGCCTGCATCGTGGTTGTTAATAAATGGGATCTCACCGATAATCCCAAAAGCCGCACATTGATGAAGGACTACACGGCTATCTTCAGAAAAGAAGTGCCGTTTCTTTCATTCGCACCTTTGGTATTCGCAAGTGCGCTAGAGCGTTCAGGAATTAAGCACGTCATCACAACGGCACTAGATGCCGCTGAAATGCATGCTCACCGCATACCGACTGGATTGTTAAACCGGGTGGTTAAAGAAGCGTCAGAGGTAAAGCCTTACTCACGTAAAGGCAAATCACTGCGCATATACTACGCTACGATGGCTTCAGTGAAACCACCTACCATAGTGCTATTCGTCAATGACGCCGAAATATGTCACTTTTCATACTTACGATACCTGGAAAACGCAATCCGAAGGCATGTCGCGTTTGAGGGTACTCCGATAAGGATAGTGGTCAAAGAGGCGTCTTACAAAAAGCAAGACGAATAGGTGCTATGCCCGATAATACCGAACAGAATCTGATTTTAAGTGATGAGTTTTTACTCCATGTAGGTATTCAAGAGATTGACCGTGCAAAGTCTATACTCGTAAACCTACGTGGCTGGGGGCCGCATGCGGAAGCATTCGATGAGATGCTTCCTGCCCTTAAGACATCATTACAGTTCAGTCCCGATCCAGATATGGCATTAGTCAACTTTGACCGATGGCAGGCCAACCTTACTAATCGGCTGCCATACTACCGGTTCCTGTGCAAGAACCCAAAGACCTTCGAGATATTTTTCACCGTATGTGCCACTAGTCAATTTTTTAGTGAGATACTCATCTCACAGCCTGAGTTGTTTGAGCTCTTCAGCGACCCAGATCAACGCAGTCATGTCGTAACCACCGCTCAGCACTACCAAGCTGTTCACAAAATGATTGAGATCAGCGGCAGTCACGCTATGAAGCTGAATGCAATTCGGCGGTATAAGCGGCGAGAGGTTTTGCGCATTGGTGTGATGGATATTCTAGGTGCTCAGCCGCTGCCTGTCATCGCCAGAGCGCTTAGCGACTTCGCAGATGCCGTCACACAGGTATCATATGAGGTCGCACAGGAATACATCAACAACCACTTTTCCATGTCATCGGTCCCCCCATTTGCAGTCATCGCCATGGGTAAACACGGCGGACGCGAGCTCAACTACAGCAGCGATATTGACCTGGTGTTCGTTTATGATGACACAGCGCCGGTCTCTGGCAAGTTATCAGCCTCGGCATATTCGGATAAAGTAGCTCAAGAAATTGTGAATGTGCTCAGCAAACAGACCGAAATGGGTATGGTCTTCCGCGTTGATCTGCGGCTTCGACCAGAAGGCCGATATGGAAGCGCCTCTAAGTCGCTAGTGGGCTGCGCCAATTACTATGAAAACTGGGCCGAAAGCTGGGAGCGTCAAGCGCTCATCAAAGCGCGTTTCGTTGCCGGTGACCCTGACATTGGTGCTCGTTTTATGCAGTTAGCCCAAGAAACAGCCTATAGATACAAGATTCCTAAGGAATGGGTTGATGAGATCCACCAGAACAAGTATCGCCTTGAGCAGACCGCCGACATATCCAATGTGCAAGACACGAATGTTAAAATCGGCAATGGTGGTATTCGCGATGTAGAGTTCACTGTCCAACTGATGCAGCTGCTTACAGGTGGACGACATCCTGGTCTCCGAACAGGCAACACTCTGGAAGCTATTGAAAAGCTCCGGCAAGAAGGGTTTCTTGAAGCCGGCGAATCAACTGTTCTCTCCGAAGGCTACACCTTCATGCGGACAGTCGAACACAGGCTGCAGATTCTATACGCTGCCGCAAAGTGATCGTTCTATGATGCTGTTGGCCCGCCGTATGGGATTTAGCGGCACTGACACCTTCATGGAATACTATGATGACATCCGCAGCAGAGTCAGAGAACTATTTCAACGTCTGTTTTATGGTGAGATGGTTGATCGCCAGGTAGACGCATATACCGCCACACTTAGCGGGCTGCTAGGCAACATTAACTTGCCTCAAGCAAAAACATCGTTAAAGAAGCTTTTATTATCGGCAGGATTCATCGATACTGAGCGTGCGCTGCATTTACTTCAGATACCAACTACGGGAACTATCTCAGCCATGGGTTCAATGACCACAGGCGCAGCTAGCCCGCAGGTGCAGCAGAGTTTTCTAAAGATTGCACCTAAGCTGATCGCATTTGCACAACGAAGCCCTGATCCGGATGCTGCGCTTTTAGGCATCGAGACGCTTTCTGTCGCCACACCAAGCAGAGCGCATCTCTATCAGACATTTGATGAGAGCCCTGAAGTTCTTCGACGACTGGTTCATATGGCAGGATGCTCCACAAGCACAGTCAACACGTTAGCCAGCCATCAAGAGCTGCTTGATGTATTGTTTAGCGACGAGATATCGGAGCCTCGCCCTAAGGGTATTCACCGGCTGCGTGACGAGTTATACGATCGGATTCCGCCTCGTCCATCGCTGCAGCAAAAGATAAAGGCCATCGCTAGTTTCATCCGCAGAGAACGCCTGAGAATTATCGCTCGTGATATATGGGGTGAGGTTTCCGGCAGTGACACTGCGCAAGAGATCACAAACCTATATCAAGCCGTCATCGAGACAATGGTGGAGATTGCCCGCCGCCAAAGCAGCGAGGGGCTAAGTGTTTACGAGCTCAAGGTATTAGATACCGTATCGGTGGCCGGACTAGGTAAGCTAGGCGGCCATGAAATGGGATACAGCAGTGACTGCGACATCATGTTCACCTTTGAACAACCCGACGATGTGCCCCACAGTGTCGCCTACCAAGCAGCAGCAAAGATGTGCGATCTGTTCATGAAAATGGGCAAGATGGTAGAAAGCCTGGGTGAAAAGCTGGAAATGGATGCCCGTCTGCGTCCTGAAGGTCGTTTTGGTGCCATCGCACTCACACCCAGCGATTATGCGGAGTATTATAAGAATCGCGGTGAGACATGGGAGCGCATGTCGCTGATAAAAGCGCGCATGGTCGGTGGAAATCCAGACACCATGGCTCGTTGGATGAGCATGGCACAAAGTGTGGTCTACCACCGGTCGTTATCTGAAGAGGAACAGAATGACATTCGCAGCGTGAAGACCCGTGTGGAAAATGAGCGCCTCAAGCCAGAGAACCGCTGGAGTGATTTGAAGCTAGGGCCTGGTGGCATGACCGATATCGAGTTTACCACTCAGCTTTTGCAGCTGCGTCATGGCTTGGCAAACCCATCGGTGCGCCGAACAAACACCATATCAGCCATCAACGCACTCAGGACAGCGAAATTGGTCTCAGCCGCGGAAGCACGTGCTGCATGTCGTTGCTATGAGCTATGCACTAAGTTACGCAATGCCATGAATCTCTACTTCGGCAGGGCTCTGGACAACCTGCCTACAGACGCCTCACAGCAAGCGGTACTGGCAAGGATGCTTCACATCACCACGCTAGCCGAGGGCGCCCATGTAGAGCAGTCGCTCATACATGAGCTTGACCAATTCCGCAGTGAAGTGCGCGAATGGGTTGAAAAAGAATTATACGGACGACGATCATATTAGTTTACGCTAATGGTCGTATGTTAGAAGGACTTTCATAGAATGCACAACACTGCTGTTCCTGTCATTTTAGGTCTGATATTAGGATATATATGCGGCAGCATCCCATTTGGTTTCTTAGTAGCTAAGATATTCAAAGGGGTCGATATCCGCGAAAAAGGCTCAGGAAATATCGGCGCCACAAATGCATGGCGTACGCTAGGGCCTGCCGCTGGATTTTGCGTATTCTTAATGGACGTGCTTAAGGGGCTGGTCCCCACCTACTTCGCAGCAAAACTAGGCAGCCCTATCGCCCAACTGACGGCTGGTTTGGGAGCTATCCTGGGGCATACATTCTGCCCCTTCCTGCGGTTTAAAGGCGGACGCGGGGTCGCAACAGGATTGGGATTCTGTTTGGCTTTAGTACCGGGCGCTTCACTCGCCGCAGCCATCGTATGGGCTTTGGTGTTGATGATCTCTCGCTGGGTATCTATGGCAAGCTGTTTTGCCGCTATTGGTATGGCTGTTTTTGTATCAACGGTGTGGCCGGCATCAAAAGCCATCCATCCATATGACTTGATTATTATATGGCCAGCAGCCATCTTCATCGTGATTAAGCACAAACCTAACATGCTGAGAATCAAACAGGGCACCGAACCGAAAGTTCGTATGCCCTGGATTAAGAAATAGTCCCCTAGCATTTACCAGCACGTACATCCTTACAACACCAAGATGTATGTGCTGTTTTTACATCCTGATCGCCATAAAGTAGCCTGCATACGTCGCGATAAAGCCCAAGATATTGTTGGCCATGATATTTACCGCACTAGCCACCATGGCGCCATTTTGAGCATGCTGAACCGTCTCAAAGGAATATGTTGAGAATGTAGTCAGTGCGCCTAAGAAGCCCGTAACGAAGAACAACCGAAGGTGTTCATCCATTCCTTTGGCTTGAGCAACACCTAAAGCAAACCCAATCATCAAACAGCCCGCCACATTAACAAACAATGTGCCCCAGGCAAAACTTGAGCCGAATAACCGTGTGCTGCTCAACGTCACCAGATACCGTACGACGGCGCCGATGGCTCCGCCTATCATGATCGCGAATATCTTACTCACTGACCATCTTTATCCTGCATCATGCTTCGTAAGTCCAACATAAAGCTGCTGCCGCTCCCTGCTACTTTCGGCAGATGACCATCCCATTTGTCAATCCATTCACGAGCTAACACCTTTCCGCCGCCTGCCGCTTGTAAGGCTAAGGCCTTAATCTTCACAGATTCGGCCTCACCTTTGGCTTTGGTGACGGTGGTCTCGCGTTCCAGTTCCGCTTTGGCCAGAATGTATTTCTGCTTTTCGGTCTCTTGCTGTGCAACCTGCTTTTGCTCAATTGCTTGGTTGAACTCAGGGCTAAAGTTAAAATCAGTAATGCTTACGAGCTCGACTGGCGTTTTGGTTTTATTATCATTGCGGATAGTGGGAAGAATGCGAAAAATACCGTGCTTGTCCGGTAGATTGCCGCAGTCGGCGACGATGTTCTCGGTAATATCGAGAGAGGAGTCTGCGTTAACTACAATGTCGGATTGAAAGTCTTTGATATACCAATCGGTCACTGTCTCTCTGGCGAAAGCATTGGTCGGTTGAAGATTAAAAATAAAGAGCAGAAAGAGCGTGAGAAGAGCGACAAAGGAGCTAATTTTTTTAATCATAATTTTCCCCCTAGAAATATATTTTATTAAATTTGTCTTGCTATTTAATCTGGGCTTTGCCCTCTGCGTCG
>CAZFLA010000089.1:0-14070 GCA_964519405.1 uncultured bacterium | reverse complement strand
CTCCTGTTTTTATTTAGTATAACTGGATCAATCCTATAACATGGGCTTTATCGATGTGAATATGGGTAAGCGGCCTGGATTTTCCGGTCAAACATCGATAAGCTATATTACACTACTCTTACTGTAGGTTAATACGCACAGTATGATCATCGAAAACATACACTTTACGTCGTGTGAACTCTAGGAGGATGCCTGTGACTATCCGGACATATATGATCGCCGTCATGGCGTTGCTGGCTGCACCATTGATCGCTGGGCCAATGACAAGCATAGATAAGGCGATAGACGCACGCCCCATGCTCTCCAGCAGTGCCAACCCCAATCTGGAAGACAATAATGACGCACGTAGCCTGGCACCTAACGAGGCGATCACCATTGCCGAACTCAAAGGGCCAGGGCGTATCAACCATATCTGGTTTACTGTCGCCGCGAGCGAGCTGTCGTATGGCCGCATGTTGGTCATCCGTGCTTATTGGGATGGTGAGAAAACCCCCAGTATAGAATGCCCAATGAATGACTTCTTCGCGGAAGGGCACGGCATGGACATGAACGTTAATTCGGCAGCAGTCACAGTTACCGCAGAGGGTCGCGCGCGAAACTGCTATTGGCCCATGCCGTTTCGTAAGTCTGCCAAAATCACGGTGACCAACGAAGGCCGTCTGCCGGTGCAAGCACTGTTCTGGCAAGTCGACTGGCTTAAGCTTAAATCACTGCCGAAAAACGCCATATACTTCCATGCGCAATATCGGCAAAACCACCCTCGACCGACATCAGGAAACTACACCCTGCTAGAGGCTACCGGTAAGGGGCAGTTAGTGGGCACGGTCATCAATGTGCGGATGCATGAAGGTGGATGGTTCGGCGAAGGTGACCAGCTCATCAGCATCGATGGTGAGATTCGGCCATCGATCCAGGGCACAGGCAGCGAAGACTACTGGTGCGACGCTTGGGGGTTGCGCCCATCGCAGAGTCTATATTATGGGTTTCCAATCAGTGAGGGCTTCTCCGATGCCGGCAGCCTGCATACCGCCTATCGTTGGCACATCACCGACCCTATTCCCTTCAGTAAATCGCTCAAGTTCGCCATTGAAACAAAAGGAGCTCACCAACTGCCTGATGGCAGTTGGGATGGTTATTCCAGAAGGGCAGACGACTATAGCAGCGTGGCGTTTTGGTATCAAACCGAGCCGCACGCAGCGTTCCCTCCCCTGCCTAAAGCATCTGATCGTGTTTACGCCGTGCAAGACACCATCGAAGGCGAATCACTGCTGTCGTCGGCTGTGCATAGTGAAGATGCCATCACCATACAGCAAATTCCAAGTTTGAGTAAAGGCGAACAGTTGTGGTATCAGCCGAAACAAACAGCCGCCACGTTGAAACTGCCCATATCCGCCGCTAAGCCAGGCAGGTATCAGGTTCGGGCCACATTCCTGTGTTCGTGGGATTATGGCATATGGAGTGCACAGCTTGATCCCTCCGTGCCGGCCAAGTCACTCGATCTGTATTCCAGCGCGGGCACACCGAAGAGCTTCAACCTTGGCGTGTATCAGTTCGGAAGTGAGCCGAAACAGCTTAGCTTAACATGCACAGGGCATAACGCATTCAGTGCCGGTTATTATCTTGGGCTGGATGTCATCGAGTTGCTGCCCTTATCCAATTAAGATGCATACAGGAGGAAGTCAATGAAGGCAAAACTCATCATCGCGGCCATAATATGTGCTTGTTCGATATCGGTATCGGCTTCACCCATGGATGGTCTGGATATCTACACAGGGGCCAAAGCGATGCTAAGCAGCTCCACAGACACTAACCTCGAGGGTAATGGTGATAGTCGGCCAATTGCTGCTGGGCAGACACTGACTATCACCGACGTCAAAGGTCCTGGTCGTATCACCCACATCTGGTTCACCGCAGCCGCCAGCGAACGGGCATATGGCAAACTCATGGTTCTGCGTATGTATTGGGATGGCGAAGCAACCCCTAGTGTTGAAGTTCCGCTGAACGACTTTTTTGCGGAAGGTCATGGCATAGACACAAATGTCAATTCAGCCGTCGTGACAGTGTCTGCAGAAGGTCGTGCTAAAAACTGTTACTGGCCCATGCCCTTCCATAAGTCGGCGCGCATCACCGTCACTAACGAGGGAACGCAGCCCGTTCAGGCGCTGTTTTGGCAGGTGGATTGGTTAAAGCTCAAGAAACTCCCCAAAGATACGCCAACTTTCCATGCACAATACCGACAGGCTTACCCGACTTCAAAGAGGGGCAACTACACCATTCTAGAGGCCACTGGTAAGGGGCATTTGGTCGGCACATTTATCAGCGTACGCATGCATGGTGAGGGCTGGTTTGGCGAAGGAGATCAGCTTATCAGCATAGACGGTGAAACCCGCCCTTCCATACAAGGAACGGGCAGCGAGGACTACTGGTGCGACGCTTGGGGGCTTCGGCCATCGCAGAATCTATACTACGGCTTCCCGATCAACCAAGACTACAAACCGGGATCGCTGCATACAGCATATCGATGGCATATCGATGACCCCATCCCATTTGCTAAGTCGATCAAAATGCAGATAGAGACCAAGGGCCAAGAGAAGCTAGCTGACGGTAATTGGGACAACTACGCGCGGCTGCAGAACGACTACTCGAGTGTGGCTTACTGGTATCAAGCCGAACCCCATGCTTCGTTCCCTGCCCTGCCAAAGGCTGCAGAGCGGTTATATGAAGCGCCAAGTGTGATCGAAGCGGAATCGCTCATCAACACCATCACGCCCGAACAGCCGTATCGTGTCGTGCAGAAGGTCGACATCCTTAGCGGCGGAGCGCAAATCCTCTTTGAACCCAACGCATCCGGTGCAGAGATGAAGATGCCTATCCCTGCACCAAAACCAGGTTCGTATATTGTCACCTTGAAGTTCCTATGCAGTTACGATTATGGGATTTGGAGTTTCAGAATCGGTGATGACATGATACCGAAGCCAATTGATTTATTGAATGCTTCTACAGCCGAACTTCGGCTAGGGCGGGTGACCTTCGGTAATGAACCGCGAATTCTGGAAATGAAATGCACAGGCAAGAACCCATCCAGCAGCGGGTATTTCATGGGGCTAGACAGCATCGAATTACAGCCGATGAAGTAAGGCCCGACTACCGGGGCAGATGCTCAGTCGATATGTGTTCCGGTAGTCTCAAAGTAAGATATCTTGTAATATAAACAAAATCCTGTCGTCAGGAGACCATGACATGAGTCACGATGCAAGCATCCACGCCACGTTCTACCGCCCAGATGATGGAGCAGCCGGCGATTTCATCCCGTTTTACTGGAACGGTGAGTATCACCTCTTCTACCTGAAGGATTATCGAGGTCGTCCCAACACGGGCGAAGGTGTGCCTTGGTTCCACCTGGTCACCAAAGACTTTATAAACTTTGAAGAGTGGGGCGAGGCCATTCCACGCGGAACGCGTGAACAACGTGATCTATGCATATTTACAGGCAGTGTCATGCAGGCAAAGGACACGTTTCATATCTTTTACACGGGGCACAATCCGGGCATGAACCAGTATGGTCAGCCCGCTCAAGTCATTCTTCATGCCACCAGCCCTGATCTTCGCACCTGGACGAAAGATGCCAGTTTTATACTGCCCTCACCGGTGTCGCAAGGATACGAAGCCGACGACTGGCGTGACCCATATGTGTTCTGGAACAAAGAGGCAGGTAAATACTGGATGCTTCTGGCTGCGCGAAAGAACACAGGCCCTAGCCGTAATCGTGGATGCACCGCGCTGGCGACAAGCAATGATCTTGTGCACTGGCAGGTTGAGGATCCGCTGTGGGAGCCTGATATGTACATCACCCACGAATGCCCTGACCTGTTTAAAATGGGCGATTGGTGGTATCTGCTCTACTCCACTTACTCCGAGCGAAATGTCACCCACTACCGCATGAGCAGATCCTGCAAGGGACCATGGATAGCACCAGCAGATGACTGCTTCGACAACCGTGCCTTTTACGCCGCAAAAACAGCCAGCGATGGACATAAGCGCTATCTATTTGGTTGGTTAGCATCTCGAGCAGAAGATAAAGACACCGGTGCGTGGCAATGGGGCGGCAACCTTGTCACCTATGAAATCAAACAGCGTAAGGATGGCAGTCTATCTACGGTATTACCTGCTTCATGCCTCAGCCAGTATCGTAAGCCAATCGACAGCAAGCTGCAGCAGGTGCTGGGCAAATGGAATACCGACAGCAAGATCGACGCCACATCACGCAACAGTATGTGCTTGCTCAGCAATATGCCGCAGGAATGCATGATTCAAGCTTCCATCAGCATTGATGGTACATCAGGTTCAGCCGGGTTATTGCTGCGTGCAAATGACAGTGCAGATGAGTATTACCAGATTCGGCTCGATGCATCCGCGCAGCGGTTGGCGTTTGATCGATGGCCTCGGCCATCTGACCAGCCATTCATGCTTGAACGGCCACTGAGCATAAAACCTGGAAAACCCACGGTCATCAAAGCGGTTGTAAGTGGCAGCTGCATCGTGATTTGTGCCAATGACGACGTGGCTCTGAGCTGCCGGGTTTACGACCATCCGACAGGTCAGTATGGCTTATTCGCCACGGAATGTGTGGCTGACTTCACCGGAGTGGAATGCAAAATCGGAGATACCGGCATCATTCGATGACGGCGTCTCCGGATGTCTACAGGTTATGCACTCGGTAATGTGTTATTGCTATTTCTTGAATGCAGGCGGTGGGGTAAGCCCCTCTAGGGTTTTCGCCACCTCGCCCAACTTGTCGATGATATCAATGTGTTGTGGGCAGTGTTCTTCGCATTGTCCACAGTTAATACAGTCGGATGCTTTACCATAATCCTGCGTAAGGTTCATGTAATACACCATGTGTGCAGCAGTTTTTCCGAACTGGTATTGGTTGTTATACAACGAAAAATACTGAGGTATGGGGATATTCTGCGGGCATCCATCAACACAATACTGGCACGCGGTGCACGGAATCGCGGTATTGCTGTTGATGATGTCTGTCACCTCGGCGATCACTGCGTTTTCCTCCGCACTAAGCGGCACCAGGGGATCCATATAGCTGGTATTGTCGACCATCTGCTCCATAGATCCCATTCCGCTGAGCACGACAAGCACATTATCTAGTGAAGCAGCAAACCGAACAGCCCAAGAAGCCGCACTCATATCGGGGTTCTTTGCTTTGAACAGCTTCTCTGCCGCCTCAGGCACCACCGCCAGCGATCCGCCTTTAATCGGCTCCATCACGATGACGGGCTTATTGTGTTTCATTGCGGTTTCGTAACACCGTCGTGATTCGATACCTTGGTTCTCCCAGTCGATGTAGTTTATCTGAAGCTGCACAAACTCCATCTCGGGGTGATCCGTGAGGATTTTGTCGAGTAATTCCGCCTTGTCATGGAACGAAAACCCTATGTGTTTCGCCTTGCCTTCTGCCTTGAGTTTCTGCATAAACTCAAATCCACCGCACTGCAGCGTATCATTGTAGAACTTAACACCGAGATTATGCAGAAGGTAGTAATCGAAGTATTCAACTCCGCAGCGCTCCAATTGTTCATCAAATATGCGCTGGTAATCCTCATTTTTCGTCACGAAAAATGTCGGCATTTTGTCAGCTAATACGAAGGCTTCCCTGGGATACCGCTCCACAACCGCTTTCCTCACAGCCACTTCACTCTCGCCTTGATGGTAAGGATATGCTGTATCAAAGTATGTAAATCCCTTAGCCATATAGGTATCGACCATTGCGTTCACGCTGTTCTGATCAATACTCTGCGGGTTACCCTCTTCGGTTACCGGCAGCCGCATCATCCCAAAACCCAGTTTTTTCATATGTTTATACCTGCCTTCCCATATCATATGCTTCGGATTTGACTGCTTCGGATAGATCGCCGATTTTCCACGCGCCTGTTCCGTAGAGCACACCTCGTTCGTCTGCTCCGTTTAGGCACATTGTGAAACCTCGAAATGCTTCCAATGTCCTTTCTAGTTCCGGCAGTTTGCTATCAGCAGCGGTCATAATAAAGTAGAATTGCTTATTGGAAATCTGCCGGTATCCGGCCACTGTTCTGTCGATCAAGGTCTTCATCTGCGCACACATCGTGTAGAAGTAAACCGGTGTAGCCATCATGATGACGTCCGCTGCAGTCATCAGTGCTAAGATATCAGCCATGTCGTCTTTTTGAACGCATTTACCGGTATCGATGCAGTTGCCGCATCCGGTGCAATAGTTGATTGTTTTGCTTCGTAGGAACACTTTATCTGTATGGTGACCTGCCTCTGAAGCACCTTTCAAAAACAAGTCACACAACTGGTCAGAGTTGCCGCCCTTTCGCGGGCTTGAGGAGATAACGAGAACGCGTTTACTCAATTCGATGTAAGTCTCCTAAATCTCGATAATGGATTTTACCTAAATATAGAATACATAGATCCGCTTACTTTTTATTACATACTCGTGCTGTTGACTTGCCTATTTTTACAGCCTTGCTGGTTAAACAACCGTATACATAAATACACACAATACGGGTATCCTAATGTTGTGTGACATATTGCGCTGCGTTGACTGGACGTGAGCCATTATGTTAAACTAATATGGTTTCTGTGTGTTTCTACGCCTCCATTTCGGGAGCAGTGTCGTTTCACTCCGTTTCCAACCAAAACGATAAAACATATAGGCAGCCGTGACGGCTGTTCACACCACAAAGGAGATCACACATTCATGCCGCTTAGCACTGATATCAAAGCGGAGATCGTAAAGAAATACGGTCGCACCGAGGGAGATACCGGCTCACCCGAGGTTCAAATCGCGCTCCTCACAGCTCGCATTCAACACCTTACCGAGCATCTGCGAACGCACATCCATGATCACGCCACCCGACGAGGCCTCATGATGCTCGTTGGTGAGCGCAAGCGTTTAATGGAATACCTTGCGAAGATCGACATTACTCGTTATCGAACTGTCGTCGCATCGCTCGGTATCCGCGCTAAACTATAGGAGCTTTCATGCACAACATTTTTAACGTAGAAGTCGATCTCGCTGGTACCCCCCTTAAGTTTGAAACGGGTAAGCTAGCTAAACAAGCTGGAGGATCCGTCACTTTACAATGGGGTGATACCATCGTCTTCTGTGCAGCGACGATGAGCCATACCGCTAAAACAGATATAGACTTCTTCCCCCTTACCGTTGATTACGAAGAGAAGAAATACGCTGTCGGTAAAATCCCTGGCGGCTTTGTAAAACGCGGCGGACGCCCCAGCGAAAAAGCTATCCTTGTATCTCGACTAATCGACCGTCCTTTGCGCCCCCTCTTCCCAGACGGCATGCGCAATGAGGTTCAGGTTGTGGTCATGCCTCTGTCGGTAGATCGCGAAAAGCTGCCCGATGTTCTGGCGATTAACGCAGCATCTGCAGCACTGATGATCTCCAACATACCTTGGAGTGGCCCTGTCGGAGCTGTTCGCGTCGGTCGGATCAATGATGAATGGGTTATTAACCCATCGCTGGCACAGCAAGAAGAGAGCGTTCTCGACCTCGTTGTTGCCGCTACAAAAGATGCCATCTGCATGGTTGAGGCTGGCGCTTCTATCGTCTCCGAGGAGATCATCTTAGAAGCACTCTTGCTTGCCCATGAAGCCATTAAGCCTATCTGCGATGCACAGATTGAGTTCGCAGCTAAGGTTGGCAAGGCAAAAACCGAGATCAGCTGCTACAAACCAGCTTATGAGATTGTTGAACGCGTACGCAAGGATTACGCAGAGCGTATTCTTACTGCCATTCAAGATCCCGAAAAAGCATCTCGCGAGGCTGGCATTCAGCTTTTAAAAGATGAGATCGTAGCTGAGCTAAGTGCTGATTATGCAGATCAGCTAACCGACCTCAAAGAAGCAACTGACAAAGTTGTTAAAGAAGGCATTCGCGACCTAATCGTCAATCATGGCGTGCGCCCAGATGGACGCAAGTATGATGAGATACGTCCGATTAGCTGCGAAGTCGGTCTTCTGCCGCGTGTTCATGGTTCTGGTTTGTTCACCCGAGGTCAAACGCAAGTTCTCACAACTTGTACGCTTGGCCCTCGTGACGATGCTCAGATCATCGACACCCTGGAAGAAGATGGCGAGCGCACTTACATGCACTTCTACAACTTCCCGCCATACAGCGTGGGTGAATGCCGACCAATGCGTGGACCAGGCCGTCGTGAGATCGGTCATGGTGCTCTCGCAGAGCGCGCTCTGCGTGCGGTTGTTCCAACGGCTGATGAGTTCCCTTATACGCTGCTGCTAACATCGGAAGTTATGGAGAGCAATGGCTCTTCCTCGATGGCCAGCACCTGCGGAAGCACATTAGCACTGATGGACGCCGGCGTTAAGATCAAAGCCCCTGTCGCAGGTATCGCGATGGGTTTGATGCAAGTCGGCGACAAGTTCGCTGTATTAAGTGATATTCAGGGCATGGAAGACTTCACAGGCGACATGGACTTCAAAGTCACTGGAACCTCTGAAGGAATTACCGCCATGCAGCTAGACACCAAATGCGGTGCTATTCCACAAGAGGTGTTTATTCAGGCATTAGCTCAAGCTAAAGAGGGTAGACTGTTTATCCTTGGCAAAATGAATGAAGCCATTGAAGCACCACGTGAAGAGCTAAGCATGTATGCACCGCGAATGATCTGTATTGAGATCAACCCTGATCGCATTGGCGAGCTCATCGGACCTGGTGGACGAACCATTAAGAAGATCTGCGCTGATACAGGTGCACGCATCCAGGTTGAGCAAGATGGACGCGTGTTCATCGCTGCTGACTCTGGTGAAGCAGGCGAAGCCGCGAAGAAGATCGTGGTATCTTTAACCAAAGAAGTTCAAGTTGGTGAAGAGTTCGTCGGCCGCGTATCCAGAACAGCCAGCCTAGGTGTGTTCGTCGAAATCGTGCCCGGCAAAGACGGCTTAGTGCCTATGAGCCAACTCTCTGAAGAGCGTGTTCGACGCGCTGACGAGTTAGTGAAGATTGGTGATGAGATTAAGGTCAAAGTGATCGAAGTTGATCAGCAAGGCCGCATCAACCTAACTGCTAAGGGTCTAGGCAACGTGTTCACCGGTGGAAACCGCTCTGGCGGTTCATCCAGCAGCGAGCATAACGATAGAGACAGAGACAGAGATCGGGGCCGAGGCCGCTCTGAGCGTCCTGACCGCGGTCCGCGTCGCGATGCCGAACCTAAGCCAGAATCAGGTTCGGACGAGAAGCACGAGGATGACGATATGCCTCGAGCACGGTTCCGACCACGTCGATAATTTAATACGGACGAGGTAACTAAAAGGGCGGACCTTGGGTTCGCCCTTCTTTACATATGATCACTACTAGTCTGCTTCCAAATGGTATCCGTGTTGTTCTTGAAGAGATTCCAACCGCATATTCCGTATCGGTTGGCGTTACGGTTGACACGGGTTCGATGCACGACCCCCTACCCCTTCGGGGTATTTCCCACATGCTTGAGCACATGCTCTTTAAGGGAACAACTACACGAACCGCTCAACAGATTGCTCAGCAGGTAGAGCGCAGCGGGGGTTACTTCAACGCCGAAACGGATCGAGACCACATCTCTTTTTTCGCTAGAGTAACCAGCGATGAAATAGAATCGGCTATCGATGTGTTGGCCGACATGCTGACGAACCCGCTGATTGACCCGCAAGAGCTTCTTCGTGAAAAACAGGTTGTGCTGGAAGAATACTACCAGGTACATGATGACCCTGAAGATACAGTGCACGACCATGTGCCAGCATGTCTATGGGGACATCACCCGTTAGCCTTACCGGTTCTCGGTACCCCTGCAACCATCAACCGCATCACCAGTGAAGATCTACGGCATGTATTGGCGGAGCGATGTGCTGGTAACCACCTGATTATCTCTATCTCTGGGAAGTTCGCCAAAGGGCATGTCGTGAAGCTGCTTAAGAAGGCGTTCATAGGCATTCCAAGCGGAAGTGCTTTGCGGAATATCCGCCCCATTTCCGTGGCATCCAAAGATAAACAGATCAACAGCAGGGTTAAGCAGTGTCATTACTGCACAGCCTATCCTGCTTTCTCGCAGAGCGATGACCGGCGATTTGAGCTTGTGGTGTTTGATGTTTTGATGGGTGCCAACATGAGCAGCCGCTTGTTCCAAGAGGTTCGCGAAAAGCGAGGCTTGGTATACAATGTCCAGAGCTTTACTAGCTGTTACCCTCAAGCGGGATACTTTGGGGTGTATGCTTGTTGTTCGCCGAACAACATCGCCGAAGTTAAGGCGCTGATCACAAGTGAACTCAGCAAGCCGTTTCAACAGGGGTTCTACGATGGTGAGTTGGAAGAAGCCAAGAAACAGATTCTAGGTAGCATGCTGATCGCCACGGAGAGCACCGAATCCCGTATGTTCTTCAATACGCGAAGTCTGCTATACCAAGACCGTGTGATTACCATTGAGGAAATCATACAGAATATAACAGACGTCACCGAACAAAGTATGATAACGCATTTATCACCGATATTCAGTGCGACACCAGCAGAGGTCACTCTTGGCCCCAAAAGTGGTTTGGTCGTTACTGAATAGGTTTATATATACATCGAAGGAGCACGTAATATGAGCCCAGATAATAACAGCGGCACGAAGATCCGCCTGGCAGTAGCCGGTGCCTGTGGACGTATGGGCCAGTCAGTCATAAGGACTGCAATGGCACAACCCGACATCGAGCTAGTCGGTGCGGTCGACCAAATTAACGAAGGACAGGATATCGGCCAGATCGCCTGCGGCAAGCCGAACGGCGTGATGGTATGCAAGGAGCTTAGCGATGTCATCGCAAACTGCAAACCACAGGTTGTGGTGGACTTCACCAACCTGACGAGTGCAATGCATCACGTGGAGATATGCATCAAGAACCATGTCATCCCCGTTGTGGGTGCAAGCGGTTTCTCAGAGCAAACTCTCAACCAAATCAAGAGCTTCATGGATGCTAATAGCGCCCCTGTGCTAGTTATACCGAACTTTGCGATTGGTGCAGTGCTTATGATGAGCTTCGCTCAGCAAGCAGCGAAATACTTCCCTAATGCCGAAATCATTGAGATGCACCACGACAAAAAGAAAGATTCCCCCAGCGGTACCGCCATCCGAACGGCGGAGATGATCGCTGAAGGACGCGTTTCAGCTCCTACTAGGCTCGAGCAAGAAGAGAAGTTTGCCGGCGCTCGCGGTGCCGAAGTCGCCGATGTTCCTGTGCACAGCGTAAGGCTCAGCGGGTATATCGCCCATCAAATGGTGCTGTTCGGCGGCGTTGGTGAAACCCTCACGATCCGCCACGATTCCATCGACCGCGAATCCTTCATGGGTGGGGTGATGCTGGCAGTACGCAAATCACTCGACTGCAAGGGGCTGGTTGTTGGTTTGGAGAACCTACTCTAATGATAAGCCATCAGCTGCGTTGGTTAGGACATGCATGCCTTCAGTTTCACACAGCTGAAGACGAGTATATACTTGTAGATCCATGGATCACAAACCCCAATGCGCCTGCAGGCTTGACAATAGACAAACTCAACTGGATCGTGTTAACACACGGTCACAACGACCATGTCGGCGAGGCCATTCCATTGGCCAAGAAAACCGGATGCAAAATCATCGCCATTGCTGAACTCGCCACATTTGTGAAATCAAAAGGTGCATCTGCTGAAGGGTTCAACAAAGGCGGATGTTTCATGTTGGGTCAGCATAAGCTGCATATGGTTCACGCAGAACATAGCAGCTCATACACTGAAAATGGAGTTCGAACTGCGGTGTCAGATCCGGCAGGATATGTGCTGGATCTGCACAATGGCCCGACGGTATACATAGCTGGCGACACCTCGCTGTTCGGCGATATGAAACTCATCGGAGAGCTATACCATCCCGACATCGCCTGCCTGCCGATAGATGGGTATTACACCATGCCGCCAGAACATGCCGCACTAGCGGTATTGTGGCTTGGTGTGAAGCGAGTTCTACCCATTCACTACCGTTCATGGGAAGGCCAAGGCACCATTGAGCAGCTTGCTAAGGCAATTGGCAATGCCGACGTTGAGATACTATCGCCAGCACCAGGTGACTGGATAGAGATATAAGCTGCCCCGAGTGACAAGCTATAGGTCGGCTATCGAACGGCCTATAGCTACCACAGATTCCGCTCTGCCGTCTTCACCGCGTCGTAGCCCGAGCGGGTTAGCTCCAGCACCTCATACGGCCATGTGACCACCTTCAGGTAGTCGTGAGAGATGAGCTTATCAACGATGTGCTCAATCTCCTGGGTTTTCATGCGGCACATGCTGCCGAACAGCAGATGGCGGTCATATCCCTTATCCGAAAGCTCCTTGGCTTTGCTGCCCTTCAGCAATTTCACCAGCTTGGTAGCACCAAAACTCCAGTCTGAACCCGCGACCGCAGCCAATACATTCAGCGCCGGACTAGCCTGGCTGGCGATACTTATCTCGATATCGCTCAGCTTTTTGAAGGTCGGTGCAGTGGCCGCAACAACCTGATGACCATTGCAGACATCACAACACCGTTCATGTGACTTTATGCCCTTGTCACCGAAATACGACAGCAGCACTTTTCGCCGGCATGTCGTCGATTGAGCATAATCAATCATCTGCTGCAGCATTGCTGTTTTGTGTTTGTTTCGGCTGTGCGCTTGCTTGACGAACGGCTCCAGGAGTTCCTTCTTATACTCTACCGGCTGGTAATCGGCGTACCAGTCATCAGCGCGATCGGCTGCCACGCAACCGGCTTTTACCAGATATGGCAGCAAGGTTCGGATTTTGGCGGTGTTTACCTGCATATCATCGGCGACCATCTGCCATTTCACATTTTCGCCCTGCTTGTAGGCCTTTGCGATGTGTGCATAGAGCTGCTTCAGTTGATGCAAATCTACGGCGGCGTTCTCGATGAACCACTCCTGCAGCGCTTTATCTTTCGGCGTATAGATCAATGTCACCGTGGATTCTTCACCGTCACGCCCTGCCCGTCCGGCTTCCTGATAGTAAGCCTCCAGTGTCCCTGGCAGTGAATAGTGTATGACTTGGCGCACATCTGAGCGGTCGATTCCCATTCCAAAGGCGTTTGTGGCGACGATGAGGTTCAGCTTCCCCTGCATGAACTTATCTTGCACTTCAGTTCGTTGTTCCACATCAAGACCGGCATGGTAACATCCCACCTGCTGACGAAGCTGCTGAGCAAGGTAGGTGCTGATATCTTCGCAATCCTTCCGAGTGCCAGCGTATACGATCGTCGCTCCATTTTGATAGCGCTTCGCCAGGTCGACCAGCAGATTGGCCTTCTTCATCTCATTCGCACAACTGGAGACTTCATACATGATGTTCGGTCGGTTGAAGCCCGTGACCACACGTGAACACCGCTCCAGCCCGAGGTTCCAGGCGATTTCTTTTTGAACGGCTACTGTCGCGGTGGCCGTAAGGGCCACAGTTAACGGGTTATTCAGCTCGCTGCGCATCCGTCCGATGTTGAGGTAATCGGGTCGGAAGTCATGCCCCCACTTGGCGATGCAGTGCGCTTCGTCTACGGCAAGCAGTGAGATGTTTGTTTTGGCAAGTTTGGCGCGGAATCCAGCCATCTTCAACCGTTCGGGCGATACATAAACCAGCTTATACGCACCGTTAGCCATGTTCGACAGGCGGGATTTCTGTTCTTCAAGGCTGATGGTGCTGTTGATGTAAGTCGCGCGTTCCCCTTGACGCAGCAGGTGGTCTACTTGATCCTGCATGAGGGATATGAGCGGCGAAACAACAAGAGTGACACCATCAAGCTGGTGCGCGGTGAATTGATAGATGAGCGACTTTCCTGAACCGGTAGGCATGACAACCAGCGTGTCTTTACCTTCGATGAGATACGATATCGCCTCTGACTGACCTTCTCGAAACCCCTCGTAGCCAAACTGCTGCTGAAGGGTCTTTAGTAACTTAGCTTTCATCACCCATCTCAGCACCAGAATACCCTATCATCTGGATAAACTCATCTTCAGTCA
>CAZFLA010000088.1:0-14127 GCA_964519405.1 uncultured bacterium | reverse complement strand
ACACTCACTTGCGCGCTCTTTTTACACTCAAAGTGGTCGTTTATGAACTTCATCCTGTTTGGGCTTCTCACCATGGTCGTGATCATCGCGGCATCATGGCTATACCACTACGCAATTGAAATACCAGCCTCACTGCTCCTGAAGAGATTACCATTGACCTAGAAAACAAAGGCGGGACATCATCGTAATGGAAAACAAGCAGTTAGAAACTAGTGCAGCAAAACCTCAGCAGAATAAACCATCTGTGAGTCAACCTCCAGCGGATTTAGTGCCTGGGATTCCTGCGGATTTCACCCGTTTTACCATGCCGCAGCATCCCGATGTGGCTCAGATATTCAACCGCTACACCTGGTATTTTTGGGCGAACCGGCTATATAACAACAACGTGATGTTCTACAAAGAATACATGACCTTAGCCGACATGTGGCTGAACAACGCCATTGACCCGCAGCGTCGCATCAGCATACAGCAGTGCCATCGAGATGACCTCCAAACCACACTGCTGCACAGCAGTGGGTATGTCGCCAGTCAGCAGCACTACAGTCATGCTGACGATTGGGGCTGGGTATTCCCTGTGTGGACACAGAGTCAGATGTTCACCCCAGGCGACCCATCTTGCCGGTTTGCGAAGGGAACCACATTCGGCTGGCACTTCCAAACATCCATACCACCATACTGGATTGATGGAGGCTTCCTGAACGGGTTTACCGGGCTTAAAGATGAATGCATGGGTGAAGGAGCCGCCAAACGCTGGGAGCTGCAGGATGTTGTCAGTCAAGGTATCGCCGATGAGAAGTGGCAGCTAACAGCATCCGGGCCAGACCCCACGATCACATCACCAGAAGACGTGGTGCTTAATGCCTTTGAATGCCCCTACATCCAAATACGATGGCTTCGTGATATCCCAAACACAACAAAACCGAAAGCCGTGATTGAATGGATGCGTCAGAATGATCGTGGTTTCGCTCCAGAACAGAGCATCGCGTTCGAAGCTGAGGGTGACACAACACCAGTTGATGCTGCCGGTGATTTTGTGGCTTCGGATACTATCAAAGGTGCAGATAACACCTGGCACAGCATTATCCCCATGCACAAGCACCCGTTATGGAACGGCAAAATTAAGCGGCTCCGCATCAAACTCGCGCCAGGATGCAGCCAAGCGAGTTTTCAAATCGACAGCATTTTTACCGCATATGACACGCGTCACACCATCAATAATCCGCTGTTCGTAATGGGTTCATGGAACTACTACCGGTGGAGCGGAGATGTAGCGTTTTTGAAGAAGCAGATATGCCGACTGCGCATGGCGTGCAGCTACCAGATGGAGCAACTTGGCGGGCTAGAACGCAATCACATACGCAACACCTGGCCCGGTCACGATGGTCTGCCCGGTTGGCAAGTTGACAACCGAAAACCAGGAAAACGGGTGATCCATGGCGGACACGGGATCGGTAACAACTACTATGACATTCTGCCGTTTGGTTGGGATGATATGTATGCCACAAGCCAGTATTATGGCATGCTGAAAACAATGGCTAAGATCGAGCAGCTCATCGAGAAGCACCCCGAATGGGGTATGCCATCTGCATTCCGAAAATACTCACCATCTTTCATGAACAATCATGCCGCTAAAGTAAAACAGACCGCCAACAAGCTCTTTTGGAACCCCCAAAATGGCCGCTTCATCGGATCCATCTCAAAAGATGGCACCAAACACGATTATGGCTTCACTTTTGTCAACCAGGAAGCGATATGGTATGACATCGCCAGCGATGAGCATGCACGGCATATCATGGACTGGATCACCGGTAAGCGGGTGGTCAGCGGTGATACCTCGCAAGCTGCAGACATTTACCGATTTGAGTTTGGACCGAGAGCCACGACCAAACGAAATGTCGAGTGGTATGGTCAAGGATGGTATTACCCAGAGGGCATCCCGTTCGGTGGTCAGATACAGGACGGCGGTGCAGTTCTAGGTTTTGCCTTCTACGATTTGTGGTGCAGGCTGCGGGTTTACGGAGCTGATAGCGCTTGGCAGCAGTTTACACGCATCGCTGAGTATGAAAAGAAAGTGGTCGCAGCTGGTGGATATAGAAACTACTACGCGCACGGCGACAAAGGAACGACCATGCAAGGCGGAGGACAACCAGGTGGCATCGGTGTTGACAATGAGTTCCTGGAAAGCGCCCTGCTTCCAGCTTTCATCATCGCTGGTTTTCTCGGAATCAATCCAGACGGCGACAACCTGGTGATATCACCTAATCTGCCGAAGGCTTGTCCGAGCTTAGGGGTTCGCAGTATGCAGTATCGAGGCTGCCGGTGGAATATCCAGGCTGATGAAAAACAGATCATCGTTGAGCTGCTGGGCAAGCCCTCTCAACCATTGACGATCAAATGGTATCAAAGCGGAAAACTGCGAAGTAAATCTATCAAAGCGGTAGGAACACTCGTTCTTCCGAGGTAACTATCCTCCTCCGATAAACTCGGAGGAGGATACCACGAGAAGCCTAATGCATCTCAACCTGACATGTGCCAATTCCACTTCGAAGGAAGTTGAACTGGACATTAGGATGCAGACCCAACAGCGACATCGGCACGGCCGAATCAGCGAGTTTCTTTGATATCATGAGCGTAGTAAGCCTCATGCCAAAGGGGTTATCATGGCATCCTGCGTGCCAGATAGACACTTTGTCTGCCTTCCAGGTCTGCTGAGGGCCGACGCTAAGCGCCTGGTTTGGCACGAGGTCAATCTTGCCTCCGCCGCTCGTGCGTGCATTCTGCATCACCGTAATGGGGTGCAGGTTGACAACCCTGGTTGACAACTGCAGATACTCTTCTGGAGTAGGCGGGTTGTCGGCATACTTGCCGCTGCGAGCTAACGGATCATTAAATGCCCAGTGCTTGATATCACCCTGACCGCCTTGCATCACCGCGCAGCGCGCATTATCCCAGCTCTTCACATACTCAGTGGTGTCCATCTTTGGAAAATGCAGGTTTTCCGGTTTCATTGCCAGATCAGGTCTGATGCGATTGAAACAGAGCTCCTTATCCGCTTTAGCAAAGCTCAATGGGTGGTCTTCGGCAGCTTCTTTTCCGTCAATAACCCATTCATCCATACCCCAAAAATGAGCGTCGCAAGCCGCGAGGTTCAACTCCATGGCATTCACCATCTGAGCCACTAATGGTAATTGCTCAGTAGGGCCGATAGGACCGCATACACCGACAGGGTTATCCGGCGTTGATTGTTTCCAAGCGGCGATATACTCCAGAGCTTCAGCGCAATAGAACTCTTCAATGCTGTCGTAAAAAACAACCTTGAAGCCCTCTCTCGATAAGCTCAATAGGTCTTCTGCCGATAGCTTCGCGGCATCATCTAGGATATGCTGATCGATGGTGGTATAGTCCCACCATCCTGGAACAAGTTTACTAACAGCTCTACTCAACTGTGTTGCCTCCATTAACATGAACATGATTACTAAGGGCAGTCGTCAGCGGATCGAAATCCTCTGGGCCAAAACCAAGATGCAGATGTCTCTGCCATCCTTCAGCCGCAGTATATCGGCCCGATTTCGCACCGACTTCATAACACATATCTTCCATGAGGTGGATATAGTTGTCCATCCCTTGGCTTTGATCCAGCCATTCCTTCTGGCTTCGGTGGCATGATAACATATCTCGCTTCGCTTGAAGCACAGACTCCACATCGACAAAGAAATCCGGTTCTACAGGCTGCCTTAGTTGATCGTGAAGCCCCTGCGGCATAGCATGATATAGGCACATATCTTGAAAACTCGCGGGCGTCTCTGGATCAACGGCGTAGTTTGGCATATTGCGGCAAAATGCTGCCGTTACGGCCACTCTCGCGGTGTTGGTATGATCTTCCATATAGTCGCGAGGTGATGGTATGAGCAGGATTTCTGGCTGCACCTGCCTCAAGACCGCGCATACCTGACGAATTAACGGCTGCACATAGAATATCTCAAGATCATCAACTAAAGGCTGATGATACTCCGCTCCGATTAATTGTGCAGCTTGATGCGATTCCTCTGTTCGTATGGACGCAGTCTGCTCTGCCGACGTCACCACGGAGCCGCAGCATCCATTTGCCACTGTCATGACATGTATCTCGTAACCAGCCTTCGATAGCAGCATGAGCGTTCCCGACATCACAAATTCGATGTCGTCGGGATGTGCTCCTATAGCCATCGCTCGTTTCACTTGCATTTAGTGCGCCTCGCCTTCACTAACCATGACGGTACCTGCTGGATGATTGACTTGCGGAACACCCGAGCTTACCTTCACCGAGATTGTGCCATGCGGTGTAGCAATCGCCCCTTCTGCAGAGTCCACAACACCTGGCAGTGGTGCAACGCTGAACCGGGCAAATCCAGGTTCAAGCGGTTTGATTCCTAAGATATATGCGTGCCAGAAATACACGGGTATACCAGACCAACCATGGCATAAACTGCCGGCGTCATCGAAATCGGCAGCACCCTTTATCGTCTCCCAGAAGCTTGTGGCTCCCTTGCTCAGCATGTAACCCCAGTCCTTGCGAAGGTCATCAATAGCGAACTTGCCGTATTCATCGGACTGTTGTAACAAGGCCTCATATTTATATATGCTGTAGCTAAGCGTCGCCCGAATCATGCCATTATCACGATGGGCTAGTTTTTCACGCAGTTGAGGTGCATACTTGTTCGGAACCACCCCAGCTAACAATGCGAGTGACTGCGTTAACTCGGCATAATGCTCTGCATTATCGGTATATGTCCAATACTGCAGTGCATCTTGATTCCAGAATTTCTTGTGAATAGCGGTGTTGAGTGCCAGCTGCTGCTGTTCTGTGCTGTCGGCAAGCTGCTGATCGCCGCAGTAATGTGCTAGCTTCGAAGCGGCCTCAAGTGCGAGCGAGTAGAACAGATTGAGCGGTGCATCTTTTCTGGCTGGCTGCACGCGGCCACTGTGTGCACCTTCCAGACCATCTGCCCATTCGTAGAAATGCCAGTATCTCTTACCTACCGGAAGCTGCAGCAAACCTTCATCGAGCGAATTATGGTAGATGTCAAGCATCAGCTTCACACGCTCAAGCTGCTTGGATGCAAACGTCGTGTCGCCGGTATACATCAAGTGGTCAGCAAGTGCGATGATCCAAGCCATGCTGAAGCAAGGGATGGTTATGCTGATCTCTGCCGGTGCACAGAGTTCCAGATATCCATCAGCTTTGAGTCCCCTGCCCAGCAGTTCCAGCGACGCAGCGGCAAACTTCGGATCACCAAATGCGGTGTACCCGCATAACGCTTGGTTACGCATATCCATCGCATACAGTGCCTGTTCGCGCCACGGACAGTCTTCATAGTGTTCATGCATACAAAGCTGCAGTGTGCGGATACTCGTCTGATAGATTTGGTCTAGAATATCATTGGAGCAGCGGAAACTGCCATTTTCCACAACCGGATAATGCACAGGCAACAGTCCTGCATAGTTAATGACACACGCGTCTTTTTGGCTGCTGATATGAAGTTGGATATAACGGCCAGCCATACGCAGGAAGAAGTGTGTAAACTTCTGTTTGCCATCGCAACATACATATCGACTGGCGAAACATCGCCCGCCAACGCTGGCGCGCACATGGCCGTCTTCTAGATGCTCGCCCCAGGCGACATCGACTATTGTTCCTTCCGAAGCTTCGAGTTCCAGATCAAGGTAGCCGGCTTCTTCACGGCCCATGTCGAATATCATAAATGCGCCATCAGCATCTTTTACGCTGACTGGCTGCAGGCACAGGCCTTGGCTGCTTGGCAATGATGTGTTAGCAGCTGAACCGAGCAGTTTCTCAACAGACAGCTTAGTGAGTTTGGCGGCTTGCATCTGTTTCGCAACTGGTTCTTCGGCCTTGTCGGCATCCTGCTTAAACCAACCTTGATCAACTAGGTTTACATGCAGTCTGTCACCCAGAACTAGCTTATCTATTGGTCGGGGTTGAGCCAATGGACGTGCTTCAACACCACGGGTATCGGATTCTTTGATACTCGTCCAGTCACGTCCCACAGCATAGTCGTTATCGCGCCATTCATGATATTCTGCTATCGCCCGATATTCGAAGTTAAATCCTAACTGCGGTGTGACCTTAGCAATGTCACTAGTTATATAGTTAGGTGATACCCTATAGAAAACTCCTACCCCACTGCTTACGGATGCACTTCCCGAAACCAGTGAATAGATCAATCCGGGATTGGAGATAATATACTGAAAGCTATCGACACCTTGATAAAAAGCCAATACAGCGATGGTATTGCTGCCCTCTTTAAGGTATTTGGCTACGGGCAGACTATCATAAGCCTTGCACTCAGGATAGTCATTATACTGACCAAAACTGACTAACTGTCCATTAATCCATACTGTGTAGTTAGAATCGACACTTATATATAACGTAGAGTCTGCTTCTACTTTAGGCAGCTCAAACTGTTGACGAAATTGAACATATTGGTTTGGTTGACCTGATTTTTCTGCAGGCCACATCCATACAGCGTTTGTGTTATCAAAAGGATGCGTATTCATATACTCTCTTTCCATTTTCCGTAAGATCACTGTGTCCACTCACTCAATAGGATACAACATCACGACACGCTATTCCTGTTCGTTGCCTAATAACACTTTCTTGACATATGGTAAAGCATCTAGCACCATACAAACAGCATCATCATTTTAATATCCATGGAGAATCTTTGGCTTGATTACTAAGAGATTGATTTTAGGCTGTCTAGCGTTGTTTGGCCTTTTTCAAACGGCTGCATCGTATGCCGCAGACAACACACTGGTCGCCCACTGGGATTTTAACGACGGAAGTGGAACGATCGCTCGTGACATCACAGGCAACGGTCATGACGGTGTAATTTATGGTGCCGAATGGCGCGAAGGCATTCATGGCAAAGCGTTGTCGTTCAAGGGCGACAGCCAGTGCCGAGTATCTATTGATTCCGCTAAGCTGCCCACGCTTAAGGCATTCACCGTAGAGGCATGGATACTGCCTCAGCATCTTGAGGCTTCTCCAGATAAGTATATCGTCAGTTGGTGGGATCACTTCATACTGCGTATTGACCGTCCAGAATTTAATAGCTGCCCGAGCCTGTTCACCTTTAACGGCGCGGAACCTGGAGCACCTGCCAAGGGGAACCCTGCACAAGCCGGAGTGTGGCAGCATATTGTTGGTGTATGGGATGGCTCCATTGAGCAGTTATGGGTGAACGGCGTTAAAATAGCGGAGTTACCTCGTAAAGTGGTTCTCGGCACCAGTGATAAGTCATTTGATATCGGGCCATCATTTTCGGGCCTTATCGATGACGTCAAGCTGTATAGCCGAGCATTGGAGCCACGCGAGGTTAAGGAGCACTTTGGCATGAGTATTCAGATATCAAGTTTTCGCATAGATGATCCTATCTGCGTGGCACAAACACCATTTACAGCTCATTGTGTTCTTAAGAACACAAGTGAAGTCACACAGAGTGTAAGGCCGCAGCTACTGCTGCCCACAGGAGTTTCACTTGTGGGTGATAAACTCCAAGCTTATAAGCTGAAACCCAGCGAATCACGGAAGATCACATGGGCGCTCGTGGCTCAGTCTGCGGGTGACATCCGCATCCAGCTAGATCCTTCTGCTGCTGATGGCATGTCACTTCCGGCCTCAGTAGATGCACATATCCTGCCTGCTGTTTCATCGCGGTATACACCAGAGCAGTCGACATTCCGACACAGCATACCCACAGGCGATATTACGGTGATCGCTGAACCTCAAGGTGTCAATGTAACAGTGCAGACACCGACAGGTGTGTTTCACCCCGTTACGGGCATTGGTCCGATCTTTATCACCGACAACACCGAACAAGCACCCGGTTCATACCATGCCGAACTTGTAAGTGTCAAACAAACACCCAGTTCCATAACAGCAGCATATCGTGCATACCCTAAGGGTATCAGCGCGGTCAATTACACCGTAAAGTGCACCCGTGCACAGCAGGGATTAACCGTTGAACTAGACTGCAAGCAAGCTGTTTCATTGGCCGTGTCAGCAGGTTACTGCTTAGGTGTCGATACCATTCGTTCGCAAGTCATCGGCCGATATTCGGAACAAGGCGGTGAAGGTCCATTCCGTGTCTTCTGGTTAGGCGAACCACAGTGTTGGGCGTTCGCTGAATGGCAGTATGACAAAGGCAATTGTTCGGTAATAAGGCCAACAGCAGATCAGCCGGATCATCAGCAGCTTGTTGGCGAACAGATATATATGGCTCGGTTAGATGGTACGCGAGAACCACTGCATGAGGTGCTCAACCTACGCTTTGGCGACGACTTATGGAACACCGTCGGCCAACTGCCCAACAAGCCCACACCATATGCCAAAGAGCTGCGCCAAATGATCTGCGCCGATCTGTGGGGCGGAGACTTCAACACCTGCAATGAGTTCTTGAAGTGGATTGATAAAAGCACCAATGGCGCATATCAGTTCTTGACCATCGTTCATGACTGGCAGACTCCAGGATATGACACAAACCTGCCAGAGGTGATGCCGCCAAATGCAAAATACGGCGGGGAATCGGCCATGAAGGAGTTGCTAGTCACCGGTAACCGCATGGGGCGTATCGGCTTACACAACAACTATCTCGTCACTGGTCCTGCTGGAGGGATAGCCGAAAAAGCCGGTGCTCATGCATACATATCGCCAACTGGCAACAAAGACAAGATGCTCTCGGGCTATCGGCCTGCTCCCATCAGCATGGTGAACGCTGTTAAGACGATCGAACCGGAAGTTCACGCCATGGGCACATCGGCTGTGCATCTTGATGAGCAAGGCGCTATCGGCATTCCTGTGGAAAGCTGGGCCTTCGGCATTAACTGCGATCCGAAATATCCAGATGATATCATGCTAAGGACACTTATCAAAGGTATGCGTGATGTCACCTTAACTGCAAAGAAGATCCATCAAGGTCCTGTGTTTGTGGAGACGGGCGGAAATGAGTATCTTGAGGGATACTCAGACTGCAACGACTACGGCGTGCTGAAAGGCACCGATAGAGTGCTGTGGCCCGATTACAAGCTCCATCGCATTCACCAGCTCATTAGCGGTTACGGTATGGGGCTATATTACCGATACTTCCTGTCGCCTAGTGAGTTCTACACTCCTTGGCCTTCTCCTGGTGCCAACCAAGAGAAAGAGGATGACTACCGAGCGGCAGAGATATTCTACGGAAATGGAGCATATCTATTCTGGTATCCTGGAACCTCAAAGCGTTTTGTGTTAACTGAGATAGGTCTAGTTGGCACGATACAGCCTTACTACATGTTCCAGAAAATCAAGAACATCACCTATCTCTGCGACGATGGGAAATGGCGTACACTCGCTCAGTTGATCATCGAGGACATTTCCCGCGACCGGCGCTATGTTGTCCGTGAGGATTTCGAAAACGGCTATACACAGATTGTCAACCGCACATCAACCGAAGCCGCCATCGACACCCCTAGAGGAACAATCACGCTGCCTAAGAACTCGTTTGTCTCTTGGATGGGGAACCGCGTGTTCGCATTTTCGGCATATGCTCCTGGCACCACCCAACGTGTAGACTACGCAGAAGACAACATCCGCAAGCTGCGCTTCATCAACCCGCGGAATGGCAGTTATGAGGGTGTTTCCTCACCTACGCTATGGGTGAAAGGTAAGCAGACGGAGGTTTCGTTCACGCCAGACAAGACGCAGCCATAGTATCGCCTGCCCTAATAATTGGCATCCCCCTAGCCGCGATTGTGTTTCGCGGCTAGGGGGATAAATACGCTGTTCTGGGTTTATACTAGATATCGGCACTGCCGAGGTATCTTTACAACTCAAAACTCGACTTATTCGGCAGTATTCGTGAGAATGCTTGGTTCAGTCGTGTTTTTATACCCTCAAAGTCGATATCTTCATTGTCGTTAATGCAGATCATCCTGTATCTCTGCTTTTCGATGATATCAAACAACCGCCGATTCCCGGCGACATCACCGTAAACCTCGTAGACTTTCCCTTTATAATTTCTGCCAACAGGTACAAAGTCGCCTTTAGCCAACTGCCAATAGCGGAAGATCCACTGGTTAACATCCAGTTTGTTGCGGTATTTGTGCGAGCAGGTCGTATCCAACATGTCGAAATACTTCTCCCACACCTCCTCAAAGGTGTGTTTATAATACGAGAACGGCAGATGGTTGTTTGACAACCCCTTAAAGCGATGCTGTCCAAAAAACACCAGGTTGCGCAGAGCATCTGCACCGTAGGCAATATTCACCCACTTACTAAATGCCTTCTTCATCTGCTGTTTCTTATCGAATGATGTATTCAGGATGCTGATGCTGTTCATCTTGACAAACGGGCCGTCGTCATTGATGGTCGATGTGCTGATTGTGCTGGCGATGGCAAAATCCGTAGGCACACCATTCACAAAGAAATCAGTCATTGGCATGGGGCGGATAACAAACATATCATCGTTGAAATACACAAAGCGTTCGGCTAGTCCCGGTATTCTATGGATGTTCGTCTCAATAGGTCGTGAACAAAATGTTGGCAGATACTGCGACGGCATATAGTCGCTGTGCTTGACCACATGCAGCTTAGGATGTGCGGTGTTTAGCCATTTGGGCAAGTGTCCCCATGTCACAAAATGCACCTTGTTCACCCATGGAGTAAACTGCTCCACAGCTCGAAACCAAAACTGCAGATTATCCCAGTCGCGATAGCGCACAGCTCGGGTATCGTCATTCTTTGAGGGGGCAAACTTGGCCTTTTCACTGCGCCAAGCAGGGTCGTTGCCGTCTACCCAGCAGATCACAAAGTCAACGATATTATCACTCTCCGCCATCAACACTTCACGCTCCTAATCTCCATTGGTTGCTTCCTACATTTTACTAAAAACAGTAATGGGTGCTCCGTAGAGCACCCATCTGCATATGCGAAACTGCTAACTAAGCGTCAGCTAAGCCAGCAAGCACTTTCTCTGCGACCTTCTCAGGAGTAAATCCGTAGGTCTCAGCCAGGCTCTTCGCAGGAGCTGAAGCACCGAAGGTATTGACTGCGATGGCTATACCGTCGCGGCCGATATACTTGTGCCAGCCCATCTCCGAAGCGGCCTCTACGCTGACACGCAATTTGGCAGGAGCATCAAGTATCGATGCTTTGTATGCCTTATCTTGTGCATCGAACAGTTCCCAGCTAGGCATAGAGATTACGCGGCTGGTTTTGCCCTGAGCCTTCAGCAGTTCAGCTGCCTGAAGGGCCAAGCCAACCTCAGAACCGGTCGCATAGAATGCCACATCAACAGGATCGTTGGTGCCGCTAAGCAGGTATGCACCCTTAGCAACGCCTTCGCGTGCTTTGGCACCTGTCAGAGCGCTCATATCCTGCATATTCTGGCGGCTAAGGATGAAGCCGACAGGACCGTCTGTCTTCATGGCTTGAATCCACATTGCCTTGGTCTCGTTCTCGTCCGCTGGGCGGAACACAACTAGACCAGGCATTGCTCGTAAACCAGCAAGCTGCTCTACAGGCTGATGTGTAGGACCATCTTCACCAAGCATGATGGAGTCGTGTGTCCACTGGAATAATACGCGGATCTTCATCAATGCAGCTAAACGGACTGCATTCTTCATGTAGTCGCTGAATGTGAAGAAGGTGCCGCACAATGGCTGGATCATACCGCCAAGGCGCATACCGTAGCAAGCTGTGGCCATCGCGAATTCGCGAACACCAAACTTCAGCAGCTGACCGGTGTAGTCTTCCTTGGTCACAACATCAGCACCCTTAATGAAGGTGTTGTCGGAGTGGCTTAGGTCAGCAGAACCGCTCACGAAGTAAGGAACGAGTTCAGCAACTTTGGTGATAACAGACTGGCTGAGAACGCGTGTTGCTTTGCCAGGAGCCAATGGCATGTTCCAGATTTGATCTTCAAAATCAGCCGGCAGTTTCTGCTCAACATAGGTTTCCCACAGGGCAGCCTTTGAAGAATCGGCTTTCATGGCATCTAGTTTAGCATTCCATGCAGCTTCAGCGGCTGCGTTCTCTGCTTGTTTGGCTGCGAAATACTCTTTAACAGCAGCAGGAACCGTGAAGGGCTCTTCGGACCAGCCGATAGCTTTCTTCGTTGCTTCCAGCTCTTCTGCACCAAGCGGAGCACCATGGCAGCCGTTTGTTCCCTGCTTAGCAGGTGAGCCTTTACCGATGACGGTCTTAGCGATGATTAAAACAGGCTTCTCTGCTTCAGCCTTTGCTTCGCCTAGAACAGCTAAGAGAGCTTCGATGTCGTGACCGTCAACGTGAAGAACCTTCCAGCCATATGATTCATATCGGGCTGCGGTGTCTTCACTGAAGCACTCACTGGTAGGACCATCGAGGCAGATGTCATTGCTATCGTAGATCACTACGAGGTTGTTCAGACCCATGTGACCAGCGAAGCTGCTTGCTTCAGCGCTGACGCCTTCCATCAAACAACCATCACCGCACAAAGCATAGACTTTGGCATCGAATAGTTCCTGACCGAACTGAGCGCCTAGCATCTTCTGCGAAAGTGCCATACCGGTTGCAGCTGCGATACCCTGGCCTAATGGGCCAGTTGTGGTCTCAACACCATCGGTCTCGCCGTATTCAGGATGTCCTGGGGTCTTGCTGCCTGGCTGGCGGAATGCCTTGATGTCATCCATGCTAAGGTCATACCCGCTGATGTGCAGGCTAGAATATAAGAACATGGAACCATGACCTGCTGATAGAACGAAGCGGTCGCGGCCTAACCAGTTTGGATTCTTGGGGTTATATGTAAGGTGCTTAGCAAACAATGCGGCGCCGATCTCTGCGCATCCCATAGGAAGTCCAGGGTGACCTGAATTGGCCTTCTGAACACCCTCTGCTGAGAGTACGCGGATGGTATCCGCAATGAGTTGAAGTGTCTTCTTGTTATCGAGAGCCATGAACGGATTGTCTCCTTGAAGGTTATTTACCGAATATCATTCTATTCTTTTTCACCCAATAATGAAAGGTGTTGTCTTGCCTCAGCCACATTGTGCGGCTCAAATTCGACATGTTAAGCGCAGCGATCCATGCTCCGTCGTGCTTGAATAAGCTATGAACGCCTAGCCGATCGTCTGCGTTTTCGGAATGCTCCTGGTGTTACACCGGTGATCTTCTGGAACACCTTGGTGAAGTAGCTCTGATCGTTGAAGCCGCTTTGGAAGCAGACATCACTGAGGCTTTTGTCGGTTAACGCCAGCATCTCTTTTGCTTTATCAATGCGCATCTTCACCAGCAGCTCAGTAAATGTGCGTCCAAATGCCTGCTTCAATGCCCTGCTGAAATGTGTAGGCGACAGACATGCGATCTTCGCGGCATCATCGCGGCTGATGTCTTCCTGCATATGCTCCTGCATCCACTTCACAGCAGCGCCAAGCATCACGCTCACAGGATAGCGCTGTGATGTGCCGATGGCATCCATGATGCGTTCCAGCATCTGCACGAGCCAGTGACAAATCGCCTCCTCGCCCTCCAATGAGGCCAATTCGCTGAAGGTGCTGTAGTTTACACCTAGCAGTTCCACAGGGTCGGCTCCTGCTTCGACAGCACTGCGGCTCATCATCACCACTAACTCAAGCAGGAAGCTCTTCAGAACAGCAGGACGATGCCGTCCTACATAGTAAATGCCAACCAACACCCTGTTCAATATCTCGCGAGCTGCTTTTCTGTCGCTCTGCTTGATGGCACTGATCAGCGAGGGCTCCTCGGCGAAGTATATCTCGCGGATACTTTTGTATCCGGCACCTTTGTATTCGATGATCGCTTCGGCGCGTTCCGATTCGCGAAGTGCCGCCATGCGATGGAGTTCCAGCAAGGCGCCGTTGGTGATGTTATATTGCTCACACATTGACAGCAAATCAATAGCTGCATCATGCAGACGTCTGCTGGCCCAATCAGATTCGGGCACGGCTGCCATCATACCGCCGATAATAGTTTGGTTGAACATGATGGGCACAGTCCATATAATGTTTCCATCCAGACACAACTGCGAAAATGGCTCGCCCCATCTCGCGGCTTCTTCCATAGACTGTCTTCGCATGGTTTTGCACTTT
>CAZFLA010000087.1:0-14318 GCA_964519405.1 uncultured bacterium | reverse complement strand
ATGGTTCTTTCGGAAAAGGCTCTGCCAACTACTTGGCCCGATGGTATGAACTGGTGCGCTCCGGTTAAGATGTTCGACTTTACCAATACACCCATCAAGAACCGCATGGTTTGTGTTGACCTTGCCGGCATCCGTGCGCGCATGGGGCATACCGCCGATATCAGCCGCATCATCGCATGGGATGGTCAGCGAAAGTATGCTTGCACCATCTTGCCCAATACATTGCTGATATCAGGCGCGGATATCCCTGCGAAAAGCGCCGTGATTATTGGTCTATACGCACCTATTATAAAAGGGAAGGCCATCACTGCGGCTTCGGTGAATGCCAACCGCAGCACGGGCACAACCGAAGATACCCGGCAGAATGCAGGAAAAGCAAACCAGTCTGCCGCACCGGATGTCTCGCTGGCTGCTTACCGGAAGATAGTGGACAGCCCAGCTAACCTTGTGAAAAACCCCGACTTCGAAGCAGGCAGCCAAACGCCCGAAGATTGGAATAGCGGCGTGGAAGGCACTCGTGGGCAGATGGCGCTAAACCTCGATCCGGCAGGCGTCACTGGGCGAAAATGCGCAAAGATCGTGGTGGAAAAGGGTGATACCTCATCATGGGTGGGATGGCGGCAAAAAATCCCCGTTAAGCCGGGTGCGAGCTATCTGTGTTCCGCATGGATGAAGTGCTCACAGCTTACGACTGGCACCACGATATATTTGCATATCATAGACGATAAGGGCGAGATCATCACCTACACAGGCGTCGGGCAGCCGTTGAGCGGTGACAAGCCATGGACGCTGCAATCTGGAATCATCACGATGCCCAGTAATGCTCGCTCACTAGACGTCCACCTAAGCACTAATGGAATGGGAACACTGTGGCACGACGGGGTGGTGGTCACCGAAGTGAACTCAGCACAGGCGACTGGGCTGCTAACCAAACCTATACCGAATAGCTCGGCGGTGAATGTATGGCAGGTTAATGCCATACAGAAAGTGTTTCGGGACACCCAACCAACAACAAAAGCGATGCCGCTGCAAGTGAGTATGGCGCGCAACGAAAAAGAACCGCTGCAGCTGGCTTTACGGAGTGTAAAAGCCTTGGGTGATGTGCGGGTTGTTGTCGGCTCACCCGTCAATTCGTCGGGTGCGAAATTGGGTGTTGAGGTGGGTATGGTGGGCTATGTGCCTGTGGATTACCCGACTAACTACTATCAGGACACCAACCCCGCCTGGTATCGGAAAGTGCCGCATACCACTCCGGGCTGCGATGGTTGGGCTGGCGTGTGGCCTGATCCGATATATCCCAAAGAACACGTGACTGTTGATGCCAACAGCACGCAGCCGATTTGGATTACCTTCCGCACCAGCGCCGCGACTGCACCTGGCGACTACAAAGGGCAGGTTCGCATCATATCTGCTGGTAAAGCTATAAAAGAAATCCCATATACGGTTCATGTGTGGGCATTTACATTACCATCTGAGCAGAACACGGTAGCCATCTACGATGTTCGCGTGTGGGATATGTGGCAGCTCCCTGGTCAGAGCGAGGAGCAGGCTAGACGCCAGCTGTGGAAGATGATGGCCGATTATCGGCTTTGCCCTGACCGAATCTACCCCAACCCAGATATCCGGTACGAAAATGGTAAGGTCATCACCGACTTCATCGAGTATGATAAGGCCGCCGATTACTACTTCAACGAACTGCATCTGCCGACGTCATACACCCCGGATGTGTTCTATATGTTCGGCTGGGGATTTCCGCCTAATGACCATTTCGGCGAAAAGCCATTTAGCGGTGAGTATCCATATGATGGTGCCGATCGCCGGACACTTCGTCCTGAATTCAAGACAGCCGTTAAGGCGTGCCTCCAGGCATATTGGGATCACATGAAACAAAAAGGCTGGGATAAGAAGATCGCCTATTACATCTCAGATGAGCCTTTTTACAGTCAGCCCGCAACCATCGCCCAGATGCAGGCGCTGTGCGAGATGATCAAGGAGGTAGACCCCAACATCCCTATATACAGCAGCACATGGGGTTATGTAAAGAGTTGGGATAATTACCTGTCGATGTGGGGTATCGGTCATTTCGGTGATGTTCCTGCCGAGATGATTCGCGATATCCGAGCCCGCGGCGCCCGTGTTCGCTTCACGACCGATGGTCAGATGTGCCTAGATACGCCGTCTTGTGCCATCGAGCGCCTGTTGCCGCATTATGCATATAAGTACGGCGTTGAAGGTTACGAGTTTTGGGGGTCGACCTGGCTGACCTATAACCCACACCAATATGGATGGCACTCATACATACCTCAGACCGACACACCCGGCAAAAGCTACTATGTGCGCTACCCTAACGGCGATGGCTACATCATATACCCAGGGAAGCCTGCAGGATATCGGCAGCCGATACCATCGGTGCGGATGGCTCAAGCGCGGGAGGGTGCGGAAGACTACGAATATCTGCACCTGCTGAGCCAGTTAATTGACCAGGCGAATAGCAAGGGGATTGACGTAGTCAAAGCACAAACGGCGTTAGGCGAGGCACAGAAGCTGGTGGATATGCCCAGTGCGGGTGGCCGCTATTCGTCGCTGATACTGCCAGATGCGGATGCGGTGTTCACGGCAAGGAAAAAGCTGGCAGAAGCGATAGTTTGGCTGCAGGGGCAGTTGTAAGTCACTTGACAGATTGTCAGTGTGATGTTATCATATACGAGTAACTGATATGGCCCCATCGTCTAGTGGCCTAGGACGCCTGGTTCTCAGCCAGGAGATCAGGGGTTCGAATCCCCTTGGGGCTACCACTTTTTTTGAGCGGAAAACTGTCGCGAGATAGTTTTTCGCTTTTTGCGTTTTTAGGGTGGGAGGAGGAGGGAATGGAGATGTTTGCCTTGTGTAATAACCGGTATGTAAGAGGAATTGTGGGTACCTGCCCCCCTCGAAATGGGAGACGATCTTTAAGAATCCTGTGACTACCGCAACGATGATTGACAGGCTGGTGCACCAATCAATTGTCCTTGAAATCAACATATCAAAGTTACAGGATGGAGCGCCAAAGAAAGGCATGATAAACTACAACCAGAAGTGAAGATAGAAAGGGAATTATAATTGTCGCCGAAGGGAAAAATAACAGTCGCTGAACAGGACGGCGATGACAATACGCGTAAGCGACTGATTCAACTAGGATTTGAACAGTTGGCAGATATGCTGATGGAACTTGCTGATCGAAGCCGCGACGCAGATGATATGATAAAGCGAATGACGGCAAGACCGTCCGAAAACATCAAGAGATTCAAAACCAAACTAGCTAGTATAAAGCGAGCCCGTAGGTTCATCGACTGGCGAGGTATATCAGACTTTGTGCGGGAGCTTGAGCAGATGCTTAGTGACCTTGAAGCCGGAATTGATGATCCCAAACCCGGGATTGAATTGGTGACTGCATTTTTTGAGGCTGACAGATTCATCTTTGAGCGGTGCGATGACTCCCGCGGATCGGTGGGCGACGTGTTTCGGACAACAGCCCGCGACCTATTTGTTCATTACGCATCTCTCTGTGCTGACAAAACGTGGTTGGTTGACAAACTGATGGAGCTCTACGCCGAAGACGAGTATGGCGTCCGTGATGTGATACTCCATGCAGCGAATCAGTTTCTTCCAGAAGATTTATTGCAGAATCTGGCTGATCGCCTGTGGAAGCGTTCCCAACAGGAACGCCAAGATACATACCAGGCTCGGCACTGGCTGCTTGTGTTGGAGACGGTTGCCCGTCAGTTGAAGAATGCAGCGCTTTATGAGAAAGCGCAACGCGCGGAACGACCGGAGCTTTCCACGTCGGCTCAGATTGATATCGCTCGGGTGTACCTGGAATCAGGCGATTTTAAGGCTGCGCTTTCTTGGCTGGAATGTGTGCAGGTTGAGCCATACAGATCGTCTGATCGGGACAATCTTCTGCTCGCTGCCTACCGCGAGTTGGGTGATACTGATAAGGCCGCCGAAGTTGCATTACGCACTCTCCGACGTAGCCACAGTAAAGAGAACTTAGAAATTCTTCTTTCCATCATAGGCGATAACGAGCGAGAGTGAGTGATAGAAGCTGAGGTATCGGCCATTCTAGTATCAAAAGAGTTTTTGCAAAAAGATGCAGATTTTCTGATAGTTTTGGACCGTATAGACGATTCTGAAGTTTACCTCCTTAACCATACCAATGGATTCGATGGTGATTACTATACTGGCCTGCTATCGCTTACGGAAGCCATGGAGAAGAATGGGCGATGGCTTGCTGCCAGCATGATTTACCGAGCGTTGGTGGATTCCATTCTCACGCGTACCGTATCGAAGTATTACCACCATGGGATCCGATACCTAAAGAAACTTGATTGTCTCGCTGTCAACATCCTAGACTGGAGAAACTTCGAAGATCACGAGAGCTATAAAGCAGGCTTGCTGAAGAATCACGGACGTAAATCGAGCTTCTGGGCGGGGTATAAAGAATAACTGTATATGGCTATGCCAGCTATTCAGACGACAGTGCGGAGTATCCCCAGCTTTCCTGTCTGGACATAATGTTGTATTTCTGGTATTCGCGTGTGCAGAGGCTGTCGGTATTGGAGCCGCTGAAGTCAGGATCGGCGTCAATGTTCTAGACTCTTCAGGCTATCCAGACTGCAGACCGGAGTTTATTGACTCGTTTAGAGCGATGATAGACACGGCAATCCCTAATGGCGTGATAGTTGTGGCTCCTCTCCTTAATATGTCCAAGCCGGAAATCGCAGCAGCAGCGCATAGGTTAGGCATTAGAAAGGGTGACACATGGAGTTGCCAACGACCACAGATCACTCCCCAAGGCATATCTCCGTGCAGGCAATGCGACACATGCGTGTTGCACGAACATGCGTAGCAACATGCGATTAACACAGCGAAGGAAGTATAGGCATGGCTATTGTGGGTCTCATATCCTGTGTCAGCAGAAAACGAAACTTTGCGGCGCAAGCACAGGATCTCTATGATTCGGCATTATTTGCTAAGGCTAAGGATTATGTCCAAGCTCATAGTGATAGATGGTTCATTCTGTCTGCTAAATATGGTCTAGTTTCGCCCGACCAGGTTATAGAGCCATACGAAGAAACATTGAATACCAAAACTCGTGCAGAGCGCGAGCAATGGGCATCCAATGTGTGGGTTCAGTTGAGTGCTAACTTGAGGAATGGTGATCGGGTTATTATCTTGGCTGGCGAACGTTATCGGGAGTTTCTTGTTCCTAAGATCATCGCTATGGGCTGCACTGTAGATGTGCCAATGGAAGGCCTGGGTATCGGTCGGCAGCTTCAATGGCTGTCACAACGGAGTGCTAATCCGCATCGAGAATTTGAACTTGAACGTTTGTATAAGATTCTATCCAAACTGGAAACTGGCCTCAATGGCAGGCGCCTGATGTCTGAATGCTCGGGCCAACATAGTTGGCCTAGAAGCGGTGTATATCTTTTTTACGAACCAGGAGAATTTCGACTAGGTAGTTCTGAACCACGCGTGGTTCGTGTCGGTACACATGGCGTAAGCCAAGGGTCAAAATCCACATTATGGACTCGACTTCGTACGCATCGCGGGGCCGCTAACGGTCTGGGTAATCACCGGGGTTCGATTTTCAGACTTCATGTCGGAGCTGCTTTGATAGCACGAGAGCCCGGTCTTGCAGTGCCCTCATGGGGCAGAAGTCAGGTGGCTGATTCCGAGATTCGTAAACAGGAAGAACATCTTGAGCGTGCTGTATCTCAACATATTGGCTCTATGGGTGTCCTATGGTTATCGGTTCAAGATGAAGCTGGTCCTGCAAGTGATCGTGCTTATCTTGAGCGTAATCTCATCGGCTTGCTTGTTGGACAATCTGCACCTGCCGATATGCCTTCATCACAGTGGCTAGGTCTTTTCAGCCCAGATGAACGCATTCGACAGTCAGGGCTTTGGAACCTGGATTTCCTCAACTATTCGTATAGTAGTGAATTCCTAGAGGTCTTGGATGAGTATGTATCTGTCACCATTGGCTGTATCCCCCAGCCACAGGAATCTATTGCCCCAAGGGATTGGTACAGGAATGCAAAGAAGAATGCATCCCGTAACAGCTAATACTTTTTGGGGACTAAGCAGCATGTTGAAGCTTTCTGATATGCACGAGTCGGTATTGCGGCGTTATAGTCGGCCAATAGTCAACATGCGATCTCATAGCCGGGAAGGTTGCCGGACCCGAATGTGGGGTGTGCCATGAGCATTCTTCGATGGCGTAGTGTGCTCATGCAATCAGCTGGTGTGATCACTACACCAAACCATGTTCATCGTGCGGTAAACATATGTGCGCTGCAGTGAACAAGTTGTTATACTAGTGATCCTGCATCAACACCAGCCCCCTTCTGCACTCCAACCTGTATATAATGGAAACATATCAGCTTGGTTACCCGACTTCAACATACCGCTGTGCGTGCTTATTATGGGAGATGATCGTTGGCTTCTAGACTGTTGAACTGGCTGCATCGTAAACCCTCCACTGCTGAGGGTATTATCGACGATGTCATCACCGATATTTCGCACAAACTCACCGAATCGCGCATTCAACTATTGGCAGCGGAACTGGCGCGAAAGAAGCTCAATGAACCATCTGAATGCAATGAGCTGCGGCAGGGTGTTGCATCACTTGAGCATTTCCTAAATAAGCTCATACTAAAGCGAAACGACTTAGTCATCAAAGCGCGTGATGCCGAGGCACGCCTGAGCATGGAACGTCTGCTGATGGAGATCGAAAATCACAATACGCAAGCTGCGTTCGATTCGCTCATTGACCATCTCTCTATGGTTTTAGCAGAAGCCGATGCGATCACCGAAGTTAGGCAGATATCACACGATAACGAGGATAACACGCGTGGCTGAACCGATCTATCTGAGTGATGATGATGCGTTTGAAAAGCTGCAGGAAAAGCTAAAAAGCGGAATTGTGGAACCGGCGGAATGGTTCAAACTCCGTAATGAAGCCGAGGCCGTAGCACTATCGCCTGGGTTTGACACACTGTTGTCGCTGTCAGCGAATAATATCGACGAATACCAGCATCAGATAGACGCAGCACTCACGGCACTTCGCCGTATGCGGGGCAGAGCCATACTCGCGGATGAGGTTGGACTTGGAAAAACCATAGAGGCCGGTATCATCCTAAAGGAGCTTCTTCTGCGAGGGCTGGTTAAGCGTGTGCTCATACTAGTGCCAGCATCGCTGACCCTGCAGTGGCAGCAAGAGATGGCTGAAAAGTTCAATGAGGATTTTGTCGTTGCTCATGACAGCAGCTCGTGGGTGAACAACAGGGTCATTGCTTCCATCGACCTCGCCAAACGTCCGGAACATGCATCGCAAATTCAGAACCATGACTATGATCTGCTGATTATCGATGAGGCCCATCGTTTGAAAAATCGGCAATCCGTGGCGTGGAAGTTTGCCAATGATATCCGGCGCAAGTATATGTTATTACTCACCGCTACTCCTGTGCACAATAATCTGTCGGAACTCTACAGCCTGGTCACGCTGGTAAAACCGGGCGTGCTGCGAACTTATACGGATTTTAAAGCGCGATATATTGACTCAGATAACCCATTGAACCCCCATCACTTTGCTGAACTAAAAGCGCTTGTATCTGAGGTGATGATCAGAAACCGGCGCAGTTCTGTGCAGGTGAAACTGCCTCCTCGTACGGCTTACACATATAAACTGAAACTTTCCAAAGAGGAACGAACCCTATATGATTCGTTAACACAATATCTGGCGACTAAAACCCCGTCCGATGTGGACATGATGACACGGATTACCTTGATGAAGGAAGTCTGCAGCAGCAGTGCTTCGGTTAAGCCCACTCTGGCTAAAGTGTTGAGTAACCATCCTAATCCGCAGCTAGAGCAGATTTATGCGATGGCTGAGACCGCTGCGCACTCAAGCAAAATCGACGCTGTTACTAAGATTGTTAGGAAAACCCGTGATAAGGTGATCGTGTTTACCGACTACATCGAAAGCATGAAAATGATAGCGGAAGCACTATCAGCTGAGGGTATCAGCGTGCAGATGTTTCATGGTGGGCTTACATCTGTTGAAAAGAATACTGCTGTGCAGCACTTCAAAGAAAGTGACCAAGTGTTGGTCAGCACAGAATCTGGTGGTGAAGGACGCAACCTTCAGTTTTGTAATGTGATGGTGAACTACGACATCCCATGGAACCCGATGAAACTGGAACAGCGTATCGGTCGAATCCACCGTCTTGGTCAGAAAAAAGAAGTGTTTGTGTTCAACCTTTCGGCTGAACAAACGATAGAGGCTGATATCTTGGAGCTATTGGTTAACAAGATCAGAATGTTCGAGTTGGTGGTTGGTGAACTCGATTTAATCCTAGGCAACATGACAACCAACGAGACTTTTGAAAGCACCCTGAGAGACATCCTATTATGTTCCGATAATGAAGAGGATAGAAAACTTAAGCTGACGGAATTTAGCCAGAAAATTGATGATGCGAGAAACCAGTTCGACCAGATCAAGGAAGCTGAAGTCATTGTCTCAAGGCTGTTTGAGTAGCAACATGACGGATGTTAAAGAGTTTTGCCTTCATGCATTCAGCTTATTTGGTGCGGGCATGTCAGAAGAGCCTGATGGAACCATCACGGTTAGTGTATGCTCAGCGCTAAGTGACTTGTTTGAAGGGCGACAGACACTGCACCTCGCGTTTGATGATACCCAAGCTCAGAGTGACACCGATCTGGTGACGGCTGGCAGTTACGTCGTTGATCGTCTGATCACAGCGGTTCGGCAACGGGGCGATTGTGCCGTTATCTCCCTTGAACCAGTCAACGGACTAACGCCATCACCTGCGGCAAATATCCGCAATGCCGACATCATCTTTCAAGCTTCCCACCGAGTAGATAGTGAGTATCTTCTGGTGTTGTTTCACGTCTCGTTAATTAGCGATGAAAATGAGGAACGTCTATATTACGCCTGTGTCGACATGAATACTGGCACAATTCGGGACTTTGATCACTCCGTGTTATGGCAAGCGAGGAGTATAGATTCCTCGAAAGACAAGCAGATTGATGACACGCTCTTGTCCCGAGCGTTTCATACCGCGAAGTCTGCATCAGAGCAGTTCACCAAGGATTGGGCCGTTTCGGTACAGCAAAGTATTGATCGGCGCTTGGCTTCTGAGATCCAACGCTTGAACAAGTATTATGCTGATCTTTACACAGATGCTGTATCCAAGCATAAAAACGCTGATGTGCGTTTGGTGCATAAACGCAGCGTGAAGCTATCGGACACTATTGATAGGGTAAACCACAAATATGATATCGCGAAGGAACTCCTACAACACTCGCCGCAGGAGCCCATCGCTAAGCAAACGGCGAATCGGCTAAAAGCAATTAGCAAAGCCGAGAACCGGCTTACTCTGAAATACATACTTGATGGGGCAGTATCAACCGAGGGCGAAGCTGAGACGAAAGCGGTGAATCAAGCTGCTGAGATTGCCAGCAAACTCGAAGCTAAGACAGATGACCCTGCGATCCGCTTTGAAAAACTGGAAAATCTGCGTTCTGCAGAGATATCGGCTTTACACCAAAAAGGTGACATGAGTGATGCTAGTCCAAGCAAAACAGAGGCCATTGCCTCCATGGAAGAGCTTCAATCTCGCTTCGATGCCGAAAAGGTAAAAAGGATAGGTGAACTTGAGGACAAGTTCTTGCTCAAAGCTGTCACCAAAGCCACATGTGCATCGATCATCAGCTATCCGTCCACTGTATACGACTATGTTGCCGTGAGTGGCGACGCCAAAGCCTCATTTTCGTCAACATGCGATCTCATAACCGGGAAGGTTGTCGGCCCCGAATGTGGGGTGTGTCATGAGCATTTTTCCGATGGCGTTGTGTGCTCATGCAATCGGATGGTGTGTGATCACTGCGCCAAACCATGTTCATCGTGCGGTAAACATATGTGCGCTGCCTGTTCATCGGTAACATGCCAAGTATGCGGGCAGCCTATATGCGATGACTGCTGCAGCGATTGTTCTGTGTGCGGGAAGACAGTGTGTACGAAGCACGCCACAAAGTGTGCGTGCTGTGGAGTGGTCTGCTGCAGCAAACACAATGAAGTCTGTGTTGTGTGCGGCGAACGAACATGCAGGAGCTGTATGGGGGACGCACATATCTGTGTGACTTGTGCCAATCTGTTTCCGGCAACCAGCTCGATACCAGCGCTGGAGTATATTCTGGGCCGACCGCTAAAACGTCGCGGTACATATGTCGCGGAAAGTGATGGTCGGTTTGTGGTATTGGAGAACAAGGCGCATATACGCACGTGTGTCATCGATAGATCCACTGGGGTTGTTAGAACAGAGAAGGTATATAGTATCGTGGACAGCTACCGTATTCGGCGTGCAGGCATTCTACGGTAATACCAACTTAATCTGTGACTATCTCCTTGGTTTGGTCATATTCGCAGTTATTGTATTGGCTGAAAACTTGGATTAGCGTTGCAGCCACCTGCCAGTCGGTGTTATATATGTTTTACCTATATGTATTATCTGGCTCAACTATAAATCCCAAGGAAAAATATCGTAGATGCCGCGTTTTGCTTATATCTGTTGTAAATTCGACCCGTTTTTACTGAATGGCGGGGGCCAACGGAATATATTGTTTCACAGGGCGCTATGCGCTTTGGGGAGTGTAGATGTATATGTTGCCTCTCGCAGAGCCATCAGCGATGAGTTCAAATCGAGATACAACGAGCTGTTCGGCTGCAGTGTGAAATACATATCACCGCAGCAAAGTAGACAGGCGATTACTGATAGACTGAAAAACTATGATCAAGTTGTGTTTCGGTATCTATATAGTTATAAAATGAGCCGCTATCCGTGTGTTGACGAAATGGTGATAGACATCGATGATTTGCCGTGGCATATTCGACCTCAGCCTACGCTAGTAAAGTTGATATCATTTGGTTACCGATCATTGAGGTGGGCTATCATATGGCGGTCTATCCACAATCGGTTCACAAAGTGTATCGTTAGTAAAAGTCGTGATGTTGTCTATGCGCCTGGAGCATACATATTGCCTAATATCCCATTTGCCACCCCAAGTTGCAGCTATATTTCCGAAACAACAGGCAATGAAGTGCTAACTGTGGGCGACTGGACGTGGAAACCCAACCGGTATGGGCTGTCATGGTTCGTCAACCACTGCTGGGATGATGTTCTTGCTGGATGTCCAGATGCAAAACTGAACGTCGTTGGTAAAATCGGCGATGACATAATGCATGATATAAACAAGCACCGGAATATCTGCATCCATGGGTATGTAGCGAATCTTGATGAGCTGTATGCTGCGTGCGCATTCACCATCGCCCCAGTGTTCTCTGGAGGCGGTACCAACATAAAGGTCATCGAGAGCCTGTCCCGTAAACGCACAATGGTGCTCACCAAACACGCTCTGCGCGGATACGATGATATTATCGATAATGCCGACGTGCTCTGTGCCAATAGCAGCAAACAGTTTACGCACGGTATCTGCTCATTGCTGAGAGACAAAGACCGGGCTTTAGCGATGTCCATCAGTGCATATAATAAGGTAAATCGCCGGTATACATTCGATAACTACATGCAGCGCATAAAGGGCATTGTCGAGTCAGATACCACCGCGTTTGTGTGCGGCTGATGTGGTTGATGGCTCCCTAGTGTGATTTGACTTTCAAGCGCCAAATGCGATAACCTTCTGCTATGTTGCGGCGCATCTATTGCGTTTAAAACCAACTTGTATACCGCAAGAAATGGACTTTTAGTTTTGGATCGTATACATTCGCTTCAAAGAAAGCAGGTAGCCTAATGAGAAGATTTATGCTTTCCCTGTGCGTCGTAACGCTTGTTTTATCATGTGTATCTATCACATTCGCCGCCGATGAACCCCCTGTTGCTGCGGATGTGCAAGCCGAGTTTACAATGCCGATATACCGTAACCCCACACAGGCTGAGCTTACGGTGATTGTGCCCAAGGAGATGACGGAGCTGCGTTCTGCCGAGGTTTCGGTCGTTTCACCTGAGGGCAAAGAGGTATGGCAGGGGAGTTTCCGCGTCTCATCTGGACGTAACGCCTGCGTTCTCAAGAACATTGGCTCGCTTCCGCCAGGCCGCTATATGGCGACGATGAAAGCGGGGCAGAGCACGATGAAGCGTATGCTGCGCATCGAACGGATTCCCGCCATGCAGAAGCCTGAAGGTCCGATCGGCTTACGCAAGATATTCTTCACGCCCGATAACTGGCTCTTCGAGTCGTTCCGAAACCTCAAGATCCGTTACACAAAACCCAAAATGACCCAGGCCTACCGTTCCGCTGATCCGAATGTGATCAATACTTATGGTAACTCACTAGAAAAAGCGGTTGATGGCAGCTATGTGCTGAAGGGATATGACAACCCATATCAGCGAGGGTATCTTTATGCTAGGGACGCGCGAAGGGTGACTCTGAAGAGCTCCTCCCCCGATGGTCCTTATACTGTGGTCACATCAACGCAAGCGGTTTTGCCAAATAAGAGGTTGTTCAAGAACTTCGATGTCGCCGGCATGACAGGCAGTGAAGATAAGTATGTTATGTATGACCGGGCAAGCCACGGCACCTATACACTGCATGATATTGGGGTTATTTAAAACAACGACCCTCATGACTTCGGTTGCGTTCAGGCTGGCAGCCGCACCTACTGGGTGGTCGCCCGCACCTCGTCGGGAAAGACCGTCTTCCTGCGTAAAGAACCACTATTCCGGGACGTGCCCTTTTACACTGGCGGTACCTTCGATGACGGCTTCATGACAAACGACAATTTCGGTAACATGTGGATCTCTGACGACGGCAAAACACTGTTTATCGCTCGCGGTCAAACTGTCCGCCGCTTCGCACCCTACGATGTTCCATACGATCTGCTGCCCAACAGCAGTCGAATTCTGACCATATACAGCACCGTTGACGGCGTTGATTGGAAATACTGTCATTCCATCACCTCGTGCGGCCCTATAGATAACTCGTTCACCCAGCAGTATGACGCTGACATCCGGTATATGCCTGATGCCGGACTGCATCTGGCTTTCGTCAGTGCCTATGACAGCAAGAGCCAACAGATTTATTTAGACCTGAAATATAGCCGAGATGGTTATAACTTCTACGACTTCACTGACCCTCAACCATTTGTAAAGACGAACAACCCCTCCGATTGGTATTTCGGTATGCTGTTTACCGACCAGAGTGTTATTCAAGCTGGCGACCGATATTATCAACTAGCTTATGGTGCCTCTCTTCCGCACTATTTTGCCGAACCCATATTTCGGCATAACAAGCAGAGCGAAGTGACTGCTGACGACTACAAATCGCTCTTCGGTAAACGCCGCATGGCTGAACAACTGCCATATTTCAAGTCGATTGGTGGTTGGGAAGGCTTGGCTGAGCACACTCGCAAGGGATATTACGCTTTAGGAGTGATGTCTTACCGTGCCGATGGCTGGTTTGGCGTTCAGGCAGGCAGCAGCGCCGGCAGTTTTGTCACTCGTGCCATTAAGGGGGGCGGAGCGCTCACCGTGAATGCCGTCGTAGTTAAGGATGGTCTGCTCCGCGTTGAACTCCTCGATGCGAAGGGGCGTGTGCTTAAGTCTGCTGATGTAAAAGGAGACCACATCAAGGCGCCGGTGTTTGCGATGCCAGACGGCGATTTCCGGCTCCGTGTGACGATGCGCCGCGCTGACCTTTATACGATGTACATCGAGCCGTAACAAGCGGCGCGGATCGCAACGATAGGGGCATCGCGTTGGGGCATGGCGTGCCGTGCCCTTTTGGGATAACGCGGGCACCGCACGCGATGCCCCAACTGAGGGTGCGCCATGCCCCAATCTCTACTGCGCAGACAGCAACTACGGTGCATGTGGATTGAAAACACCAAGGTATTACTCATGGCTGTAATATTGCGATAATATGATACTAGTTATTATCGATTTTACACATATAGACGAGAGTGACCCTTGGCAAATAATAAGACACAAACTAGCACCAGTGCAAACCTAGGATTTGAAGCGCAGCTCTGGGCTGCTGCAGATGCGCTGCGCAATAACATGGACGCTGCCGAATACAAGCATGTGGTTTTGGGACTGATATTCCTGAAGTATATATCGGATGCCTTCGAGGCTAAATACGCGGAACTGAATGCTCAACGCGATCAAGGCGCTGATCCTGAAGATCCTGACGAATATCGAGCACTAAACATCTTCTGGGTCCCTCAGGAAGCACGCTGG
>CAZFLA010000086.1:0-14362 GCA_964519405.1 uncultured bacterium | reverse complement strand
TTCATGGCTGTATCAAGAACCGCCAACTCGCCGCTAATGCTCACAGCGCCTTTTCGGTGTACATTTAACGCCACTTCACCATTTTTAGCTTTGACTAGCGGGCGAATAACCGCCTCTGGTTTGAATAGTTCGCTTTGGCTGAAACTGCGCGAGTAAACCAGTTTGCCGTTGAGCTTAATGGCGGCACTTCGATCGCCCTGCAGTTCACCGTATGTCATCATGTAGCGGCTGAGCCCTATCAACGCAAAAGCGGTGTCGCGCGTGCTGTACCAGCCCTCGCTTCGCCGTGCGACCGATAGCTGATCGAGCAGTGGACGGAGTTCCGTCGCAGGCACTTTCAACTCGCTGCCCGCCCACAGCAGACATCCTAACTGCTCCACACGACTGCTGCTCCAGTCATATCCCGTGTGAGGCAACTGCTGCATCGCCTGCTTGAAAGCCGACTCAGCTTGTGCATCCTCACCAAGCTGTTTCCATGCCAGAGCGGCGATCGCCCACTGCCCGCTGTCGGGCTGCGGCTTTCGCAGCTGCGGAAGCCGATTTAACAAATCGGCTGCAAGCGGTTTGTATTTGTCTGACCTCGCCAGCACATACGCCGCCAGCGTCTGCCGCGCGTCAAAGCCTTTGGCCTTGCACAGCTCAGCTAGTCCATCACAAGTGGTCTCTGTGCCATACGATTCCGTACTCCATCCCACCGATTTTGCCTGCATGATGCCAAACAACGCATAAGCACTCATCCAAGCATCGCTGGGACCATACTCCCACCAACCCCATGTGAGGTCGTAATTCGCCATGGACGCCAGCCGCGATGTGCCCATCAAGGTGATGCGCTTAAGCTCAGGGTCTTCAGGCAGCCCCATGCGCTGCTGAAGATCATGACTGATAAGCGCCGGAAGGAATGAGCTAGTGGTTTGCTCCACGCACCCATACGGATAGTTTTTCAGGAACTGCAGTCCACCCGTTAGCGCCCCGGCGAGGCTGGGACTAACACGCAGAGTCAGCGCGTCCTGCAGAATGACATCATCCGGCGACAACTCGAGCGACACAGTGTCTGAGCTGCCGCTGCCCATATTGAAACCCCGTGAGACGCGCATCGCTCTGGGCAGCACATCAATACTGCTGATGACTCCATCAAACTCCTTGCCAGCCTTCGCAGATATCTGCATATGCAGCTTGCCAACATGCTTAGCCCTAACCTGCACCGGAACGGTGCTGATATCACCCGCTGCTATGCTCAGTGTCCGTTCTGTCGTGCGATCATCAGCACCGGTCAGCACAACTTTTATGGCTGCGGTAATGGGCTGCGTGCTGTTGTTCTGCACCACAGCCATCAACACAGCCGTATCACCCTGCAGCAAGAATCGGGGGGCATCCAAGCGTGTGATCAGCCGTTTCGTGACCTCTATATAGCCCACAGCCTGACCGCTTTGTGCATCTTTCGCCAATGCACGCGCCGTCAGCCGCCATGTGGTTAGGTTGTCTGGCAGCGTAAAGCTGAGTGTCGCCAAGCCCTGATCGTTGGTCGCGATTGTTGGGTTCCAGTAGGCGGTATCGCGGAATCTCTGCCGCATGCGGTTGGGTTCGCTTTTCGCATCACCCGAATAGTAGTAGGTATCAAATGAACAGGCGGTCATGACATTATCGACTACATCCGGGAACAGCACATCCTCCATCGGCAGCGTATCATCGGGCTGAACACTGTAGACCGCCTCGTCCACCGCACCAAGGCTGACCTCAGCAGCAACAGGTTTTCCGTCGGAGTCTGTGGTACGAATGCTAACAGAAGCGGTTTGCCCGGGTCGCAGCACCGGTTGTTTTGGGGTAACACTCACCTTCAGCTTCTGAGGTTTACGGTCGATCTTCAACACCTGCTGCGTCTGCACCAAGTCTGTCTTATTGACAGCAACAGCGCCAATCGCGATACCAGGCATCACGTCTTTGGTTATCGGCACGGTGATCATCGCACTGCCGTTTACCAACTCCACGACACGCGCATTTCGCACTTCTTGGCCCTCTTCGCAGATCATCGCCGCTTTGACCGCTGAGCTCGCTCGGATCAGCACCTTTGCGGTATCGCCAATTCTATACTGCTCTTTGTCAGCCAACAGACTGAACTCGGTATATGGCTTCGAATCGATCGGCTCTTCATCGGGCATCACGTAGAACCACTTATGCGATACCACCGTACGGCCATGGGCATCACGGCTGGTAACAGTTACCATGATGTCACCAGCCACATCGGTCGGTACCGACAAATCAGCTTCACCCGATGCACCGGCTTTCCATTCTGCACGTTTGATGACACGAGGGCGAGCAAGCCCATCGTTGCTCAGCTCAAACAACCGAACCTCAGCTTCTCCGCTGACCGATGGCACCTTTTTGTCGTCATAGGTATATGCACTGATGTTGGCATGCATGGGTTGGTTCTTAGCGCAGAACTGTTGATCGCTGTTTATCTGCAGCTCATAGTCGCCTTGAACTAGCTGCACATTGCCCATCGCATATTCCGATTGATTACCATGCTGCACCGATGCGTATAGGCTTAGCTCGTAGTCAGCCGGTGATAATGAAGCCGACGGAAACAGTCTAGCGAGATTCGTGTTGAGCTTAAATACAGCGTCACCAGAAGCGTCCGTCACTCCATTGATTTCGCCGTTAAGGTCGTTGCTGCCACGGTTCATATTGAGGTTGAAAAGAGTGCCAGAATCTTCGTATGTATCATAGTTGAGCACCACTTTAGCCTTCGGCACTGGAGTGCCGTAAAAGGTACGAATCTGAACCTTTACCGAAAGCTGCTCACCCTGTATCAGCCTCTGTTTGCTGGGCACCATGGTGACCGTATACTCCGGCTTGCGATACTCCCTAACCACCACGCTGCCCGAAAAGTGATTGCCACCCATGGTCACATCGACCGAACATGATCCGGGTTGAACCCATTCAGGGATGTCAAAATCGCCAGCCAGCGTGCCCCAGCTGCTTAACTGCTTTTCTCCGCTCCAAATTTCTGCATTTGAGGAATCTGTGATGCGGATCATCGCGGTGGCGTTTGATGGCACCAAACCTCGGCTGCCGATGACCTCACGAGCAAAAAACTTGTAGTAGACTTTCTGGCCAGGACGGTATACCGGCCGGTCGAAGACCACATTACCGCGCAGATACGGATCACTATGCGGAGTGTCAAGGCTGCTTTCGGGGGTACATATGGCGATCTGGTCTTCTATCTTGCCAGAGACAGTCAGACGCCGCGGTTGGTTGTTTTCCGTAAGGGTGAACTGATACAGTCCCGATTTGTCGGCTTTGGCAGATGCCACAACGGCGCCGTCTTCACCCGCCAGCAGGCGCAGATGCCCAGTGGCGGCATCACGTTCCATTCCTGGTGCTCGTGTGGCGCCATTATCGGTGACACTCAAGGCCACATCCGGCATTGGCTTGCCGGTTGTCATGTCTACGCAATAGATCGCGGCGCTGTTTCGTGCGTATTTCATAACCAATCCAAGCTTCGTCACCACGAAGATGAATGAGCGCCGCACATCACCAGTTTTCGCGGTGACAGCATATATACCCGGATTCAACGGCTCGATAGGCAGCCGATGGTTGAAGGAGCCAGAACCATGTCTTTGATGCAGCATCAATGGGCTACGACGCACAACCGTCAGCACCTGATTATCCATGGGATCAGATTGGTCGAGTATCTCTTTGGCAACACTCTTCAAGCGGTCGCCCTGTTTGCAGTATTCATCCTGCAGCCAGCCGTGCATTTGATACACCACCATCTCACCTTTCGGTTTGGCGGTGACGCCACTGACCCTTAGCTCAACCGGCTTGTTCGGCAGAAAGCACTCGTTTGGACTGGTAATGTCCATGTGCGGCTGAAGGGGCACTAATGTATACTCGTATTTTTGGTGAGTGCCTTCGGTTACCTTCACCGTGCCTTCAGGACTGCTGTATCCCGATTTTTCGCTGATGTTGATGGTGTAGTTTTCAGGCGATATGTGGATAAACCGACAGTTACCCCGCTTATCTGTTACTGCAGAAAGAGTGCGCCAGGTTTTGTTGTCGTATATCGTCACGCGTGTATCAGACAGCGGTTCATTCGTATCTTTTGCGATAAACCGAAGAGTTAGGTTCCCGCGTGAAGGCTCACTTTGAACAAGCACCGTAAAGACAGCGGCCAAACAGACGAGAAGCAGGATCCCTAATACTCGTCCTCTCCAACCAAATTTCATTGAGGCGCCTCCTCACTCGACGCACCCGCACTTCGGAGGCTGCGCCACAGCGCATAGAACAAGCAGAGAACCAACACAACCACGATACCCACCTGACCAACCAATGGAATCACCACATCTTGAATCGGTGGGATGAATATGGCCGCACTGAACATCGCCAGAAGCACGGCGACGCAGGTGCCTAATGACTCCAATTTCATGGCGCGGAAGCTCATACCCACAACCAGACCTGTCAGCATCGCATGCAGCGAACGGTCGCCCCACACGATGAACAAAACCAGAGGTGCCCCCAGGTAAATGATCACTGTCACTAAACTGGTAAATGCCGACTCCGCCCATTGCTCCAAATCGATAGCAGGCATGGAGGTAATCAAAAACGCACCGATAAGTAGGCTGATTAGGTCGTAGAAATATTGAAGGTTCAGCTTGTCAGCATAGCCAATAAGCTGCTGCGGTAGCCGAATCACCGCAACGGCAGCCACGACCAGCATGGTGCTGTGAAGCAGCCTCTGCACCAGTGCCGCGCCTGGCAGGTGCCTTGTTAACAACGGCGAGGCCACTACCAACAGAGGTATTGCAGCCATCACTTCGGAGTAACCTTTCGCCTCGCGAAAACCCAACGCCGCTAAAGCCAAAGCCAACATTCCCGCCATCAAAGCAGGGGTATCCATACGAAGCGGGCGAGGACTTAACGCCTTCTGTGCCTCCAATATCCATGCATATAACACGAGGGGCAGCACAGTGGTCGCCAGGCCTATTGACAGCGATTGCCAGTTGCCGACATACTTGCAGAATGCCACAGTCGCGGCCGTTGTAAGCACAAAGCTCCACACTATCATCCAGCTCACGCGCTCACTGAACAACATCGACAGGCTGCCAACTGCGATGAGCATCATGGGCCATCCCCAGTATATGGCGTTGTTATCGCCGGCGACCAACCTGGGATGCACGCTCATGCCATACAGTATGCCCACGGCGCTGAGCACCAAAGACAGTGCCGCAATTTCAATCCGTCTGCGTTCCCAACTTTCAGGCGAGGTATGCAAACCAATTGGCACCATGCAGATCAACGCGCCCAAACTGACGCCCAATACAGCCGGTGTGGGATACGCAGCATGGGGAAGACAGAACGCGGAAAGGGCGACAACAGGCAGCCCCAACATCATGCTGGTGGCGACGCTGTGTGATTTGAGGTTCAATGCCAATTTAGTGATTACACGACCAAATATTGCGCCAACCAACAAAGGAAGCCAGAGGCCTTGACCGGGTGAAGCCGGCGACTTGGTCATGAGTGAGAGCACCACCAGCAGCACCACAACGCTTTCGCTGATGATCCAGCCGTGAGGCAGCACTCGTGCCAAACCGTCTCTACGAACATGGATGAGTGTCATCACGAAACCCGGAAGGCATAGCAGTAAAGCCGCAAGAAACACAGGCATCATCATTTTGGAACCTCTAGTTGGAATAGGTAGTTGGCAGCGGAGTCGCTTTGTATAAGGATACCCGAATTAGGCATGATTAACGATCGATGATCACCAGATTTTCCATATTTTATGCTTACTGTGGAATTATTTTTCATTCTTACTTAAACAAATGGTAATATTTACCATAAGGAGTGCGGTGCGAGTAAAGCTGATCGGTACAACATTGTTACTTATGAAACATGGTTTATCTACAGCCCTACCGCCACAATGGGTGACCGTGCCCGTAACGGGACGAAGTCACGGCTGGCGTCGCTTCACTCCGGTCTGCGCACGAATGCCACTTCAACCTGCTTAAGGTTGCTGTGGACAGCCGATATGTGACATTTTATGCCCAAACACGCAGCAACATCAGCAGTTATAAGGGCCCCTGCTGGATGGTATTGCTGCTCGATACAGACGGTAAACACTCCACCGGCTGGGAGGGCTATGACTATGCCGTAAACCTCAGCCCCAAAGACCTGCACACCACTACTGTCAGCCGCAATATCGGGGGGCAATGGAAATGGAAGGGTGTTGGCAGCGCCGCATACAGGGTGGCAAACAACGAAATCGCCATTCAAGTGCCCAGAGCGTTGATAGGCAAGGCAAACAGCAAGAAGGTTACTCTCGACTTCCACTGGATAGACAACATGCCCGTGCTAGGCGACATCAAGCAGTTTGGTGTGAATGGATGCAGCGCACCGGCGCGCATATTCAACTACCACTACGAAAGCGCAGCCGTGAAATAGGGGCTCATACTATGTTGGTTCCAGAGAGTGTATCATCTGATTGTAGCTAGCTTGCGGATGGCATTCGGCTGTGTTTGCCCTCCGCTAGCTGCGTCATGATGTGAAGAGGCAGATCAATGAAAATAGCTTGTGGAACAGTGAACTTCCGAAAGTATCCCCTCACCGAGGCGTTTCAGCATATCGCCAAAGCTGGTTACGAGTATGTAGAACCTCAAGCCGCGGCCGCGTGGTGCCCTCATGTGGACGTCGATCACGATGATCCGCTGAAGTATCTGCAGCTCGTGCAGCAATATGGGTTTAAGGGCAGCACCGCAATGTGGTCGACGCATGGATCGTTGATATCGGATGCCTTAAGCGTTGAGTATGGAAAGCGATGCATTGAGTGGGCGGCCAGTGCGGCTATTCCGGTGGTGAACATAGGCGACGGTTTTAAACCAGACGGTATGTCCGATGACGAGGCTTGGCTGATACTTGCTGATAGACTACAGGATGTGCTGGAAACTGCCGATAAGTGCCATGTCTATCTCGCCATTGAGCCCCATGGCTCCTTCTCGCTGACTGCTGCCGGACTCACACGCATGATGAGTTTGTCATCATCACCATACCTTGGCATCAACTACGATGCAGCCAACATTCACCGGGCTGCCTATGTGGAATCGCACGGCGATACATATACTTGGAAAAAGGCTGAGAATGGTCAAGATGAAGTGGGTACACTAGAGGCGATTGTCGACAGAGTTAGGCACTTCCACATTAAGGACCTTTCGCCATCCAGTGAATGTGTTGCCTTGGGTGAAGGTGAAGTCAACAATGCCGGCTGCCTTACCCTTCTGCATCAGCACGGATATGAGGGCGCGATTTCGTTGGAAACTGAAGGTGAGCTTGATGCAGAGGCTACCCAAATACTCATCGAAAAGAGCAGAGAGTATATGCTGCGTGTGCTGGAAAATATCGGCTGCTAGCTAAGTGGCTTGCGCCCCTCTATAGTCATAAATGATCCCCCCAGGGCGTTGCTCTGAGGGGATTATAAAATACCGGATGCGGTGATGTCCCTACGCTGGTAGTTCTTGATGGGCCGCGTGCAGACGGGCGATCGCTTTATCAAGCGCCTTACGGGCTGTCTCACGGTTGTAGTTTGGATCATCCAGATGGGCTCTGGCGCGCTGATAAGCCTCGAGTGCACGCTGCACATCGATGTCTTTTTCGCGTTCCGCGCTGTCAGCCAAGATGACCACATGGTTATCGGCAACCTGTAGAAATCCACCGCTGATGGCGATGGTTTCATCGCTCATATCTGGATATGTAATAGTAATGACCCCAGGCTTCAGCTCCGCCATCATAGGGGCGTGGTCACGAAGTATCCCGAAAAAGCCAGAGATGCCCGGAACCACAATGCTGGATGGTTGATCATCCAACACTGTGTGGTCGGGTACGACGATCTCAAGTTTAAAGCTTTTGGCCATCAGTTACCCCTTATGCCAGCAACTTCTTACCCTTCTCCACGGCGTCATCAATACTACCCACCATGTAGAAGGCCTGCTCTGGCAGGTCATCGTGTTTGCCATCTAAGATTTCGCGGAACGACCGAACGGTATCCGCCACATCAACGAATCGTCCTGTGTTGCCGGTGAAGGCTTCAGCCACGAAGAACGGCTGGCTCATGAAGCGCTCAATCTTACGGGCGCGGGCCACAACCAGCTTGTCCTCTTCAGAAAGTTCATCAATACCAAGAATGGCGATGATGTCCTGCAGTTCCTTATAGCGCTGCAGAATGGACTGCACCTCACGAGCGACATTATAGTGCTCTTCACCAACGATGTTGGGGTCTAGGTTACGCGACACCGACATCAATGGATCGACAGCCGGGTAGATACCTTTCTCGGAAATGCTTCGCTCAAGGTATACATAAGCATCAAGGTGGCTAAACGCCGTTGCAGGCGCTGGGTCGGTTGGGTCGTCAGCAGGTACATAGATAGCCTGCACCGAAGTGACCGATCCCCGAGTAGTCGACGTGATGCGCTCCTGAAGCGCACCCATTTCGGTGCTTAACGTAGGCTGATATCCTACAGCGCTTGGGATACGTCCCAGCAGTGCAGATACCTCAGAACCAGCCTGTGTAAAGCGGAAGATGTTGTCGATGAACAGCAGCACGTCCTGTCCAGCTTCATCGCGGAAATACTCCGCCATGGTCAAAGCGGTTAACGCAATTCGCAGACGAGCCCCCGGCGGTTCATTCATCTGGCCGAAGACCATACAAGTCTTGTTGATAACACCGGATTCCTTCATCTCAATCCAGAGGTCGTTTCCTTCGCGGGTTCGTTCCCCAACTCCCGCGAATACCGAAACGCCGCCGGCTTCAGTCGCCACATTGCGGATCAGCTCCTGAATAAGAACCGTCTTGCCTAAACCGGCTCCACCGAACAGACCGATCTTACCACCCTTATTGAAGGGACACAGAAGGTCAACAACCTTAAGTCCTGTAGGCAGGATCTCTGCGGAGGTGCTCTGCTCATCAAAACTCGGCGGGTCGCGATGGATAGGCATATGCTTTGTCGATGTCACATCACCCTGCTGGTCAATGGGCTGACCAAGCAAGTTGAATACCCGTCCCAATGTGCAGTCACCAACGGGCACCTTGATAGGTGCGCCGGTGTCTACCGCGTCCATACCGCGTTTCAGTCCATCGGTACTGGATAACGCGACACATCGAACCGCATCATCACCTAAGTGCTGGGCCACTTCCACGACAAGGCGTCTGTTGCCTTCGTGGGGGATATCTATGTTAATCGCATTGTAAAGCGCTGGCAGTGACTCGGGATCAAATCTCAAGTCCACTACAGGGCCCATAACCTGTGTTATTTTTCCAACCGCCATGGGTATGTGTATCCTCCTGGGCCGCGATGCACGCGGCGATGCGTAACTACTAGTCGTTTAAAGCTTCTGCGCCGCTGACCACTTCGGTAATTTCTGTGGTAATGGCGGTCTGCCGCATACGGTTTAGCTGTAAAGACAGAGCCGATATCATCTTGCCGGCGTTGTCTGTAGCACTGCTCATAGCCGTCATGCGTGCCCCGTGTTCACTGGCCGTGCATTCCAACAGCGTTTGAAAAACGCTGTTTAGCAGGTATCTTGGTAAAAGCGTGCCTAACAGCGTATCGCGGTCGGGCTCCATCAAGAAATCGAGATGTTCGCTTTGTCCAAGCTCTTGCTTAGGCTGTTCAACGGGAAGAATTCGTGAAACCGTAGGTATCTGAACCAATGCGCTGCGGAAGCGATTATAAACTATATACACTTCATCAACTTCGCCGCCAAGAAACATATCAGATGCCATGTTGGCTATTTGAGTCGCCATGGCCACATCCGGTCCGTTATTGGGAATACCGAACTCCGCGGTGAGTTTCATGCCTTTGGCAGTAAAGAACTTACTGGTTCTTGCACCAACAGAGATCAGCCTAACGCTGTTCTTCGGTTTAGAGGCGATGAATGTGTGCGCTTTACGCAGCACGCTGGAATTGTATCCGCCGCACATGCCGCGGTCACTGGCCAAAACAATCACGCCGATATTAGCCACGATATCGCGCTGCTGAAGCAACGGACACTCGCTAATGCCTGTGCTGGCCAATAGCGAGATAACACCGCGCATGCGCGTGGCGTAAGGTCTAGCCGCGAGGGCACGATCTTGCGCTCGTTTGAAACGCGCCGCTGCGATGAGCTTCATCGCGCGAGTGATTTGCTGTATGTTTTTGGCGACCCGGATACGCTGCCGAATCTGCTTTGTAGATGCCATTCTGGTTTTCCGTTTATATTGTTAGGCCGGATGAATTAACACCCGGCCGGAAACGCTGCATTTATTTGCTGTTTAGAGAGCTAAACTCTTTCAAAACCTTTTCAAGTGCCGTCTTGGTGTTATCGTCTATCTGTAGATTGCGCTTGATAAGCTCTGGAACTTCGGCATACTTGTCGTATACAAACTTTATGAACCGTGATTCAAAAGTGCGTACTTCATCAATCGATAATTCGTCGATGTGACCATTGGTTGCTGCATAGAACAACATGGACTGATCAACAACATCTATTGGGTGATACTGCGGCTGTTTCAGCAGTTCCATCATGCGCTGACCGCGTGCTAGCTGCTGTTTGGTCACTTTATCAAGGTCGCTGGCGAACTGGGCAAACGCCTGCACTTCACGATACTGTGCGAGGTCACCCTTAAGTCGTCCTGCTACCTGCTTCATGGCCTTAATCTGCGCTTTACCACCAACACGAGATACCGAAATACCCACGTTCAGTGCTGGCCGGAAGCCCGCAAAGAACAAGTCGCTTTCGAGGTAAATCTGACCATCTGTAATGGAAATGACGTTGGTCGGGATATACGCTGATACGTCACCTGCCTGTGTTTCAATAACGGGCAATGCCGTTAATGAACCAGAACCCAACGCGCTGTTCATCTTAGCAGCGCGCTCTAGTAATCGGCTGTGCAAGTAGAACACGTCTCCAGGATACGCTTCACGCCCCGGTGGGCGGCGGAGCAGCAAGGAGACCTGGCGGTAAGCCACAGCGTGCTTCGATAAATCATCATAGACAACTAAAGCGTGCATCCCGTTGTCGCGGAAATACTCACCCATGGCCGCACCAGCATATGGTGCGATGTACTGCATAGCAGCCGGGTCGGAGGCTCCTGCGCACACGATGATGGTGTTTTCCAACGCGCCTGCATCTTCCAAGGTTTTGGTAATGCGTGCGACGGTGCTTTTGCGCTGGCCGATGGCCACATAGATGCTGTATACCGGCCGATCGGTATCAAAAGAGCGCTTCTGGTTGATGATTGTATCAATGGCGATAGCCGTTTTACCGGTCTGGCGGTCACCAATGATCAACTCACGCTGGCCTAAGCCGATGGGTATCATACTGTCGATCGCTTTGATACCTGTCTGTAATGGCTCAGTGACTGGCTGCCTATCCACAACGCCTGGGGCGTTGTTTTCCAGCAGACCAAATTCGTCTGTATGGATAGGGCCCTTGCCATCCAACGGCTGTCCGAGGGGGTCAACAACACGACCAAGCAGCGCTTTTCCTACGGGAACCTGTAGAATTCGCTCTGTGCGCTTGACCTCGTCGCCCTCTTTAATGCCGAGATCGCTTCCTAGAATGATTACGCCAACATTATCTTCTTCAAGGTTCAGTGCCATACCATAGGTACCGTCTTGGAACTGAACAAGTTCGCTAACCATTACATCGTTGAGGCCGTATACACGTGCGATACCGTCGCCAACCTGAAGCACACGGCCGACGCTGACTACATCCAGGTTATGTCCGTAGTTGAGCAGTTGCTGCTCTATTATAGAGGTTATCTCTTCGGGTCGGATAGCCAATTGTATCTATACCCTCCTGCCCCGCGTAGCTGAGATGCCATTGCGGATGCCAGTAATTATCGTCATATCAGATGGCCGACAGCATCTCACGCAGTTGTGTGAGGTGCCCTCGAATACTGCCGTCAATGATGGAATCACCGATCTGAACACTCATTCCGCCCATCAGCTTTTCATCCACTTCAACGGTTAAGATCACGTCTCGCCCTGTTCGCTTGGCGAGGCTGTTTATAAGCTCACGTTTCTGTTCTTCGCTAAGTGGCCGTGCTGATTTGGCGGTGACGCGAATTTCACCAAGCTCTTGATCGAATAGCTCTTCGAACTCTTTCCATACCGCTTGTATCAGCGCTTCGCGTCGCTTGCGTATCAAGATGACCATTAGTGCCTTCACAAGTTCCGGCATTTCGGCAGAGTCAATTGCCTTAACAACAGCCGTCTCTTTATCTGCCAATGCAATCATGGGGTTGTGTATCAACTGCATCAACTGCGGTTGGCTAATTGTTACATCGGCCAACTGTGTTAATGCGGTATCAACCTCGCGCAGAATATTCTGCTGACGGGCTGCATTGAACATGGCTCGGGCATAACGCCGAGCGATTCGCTCGTCGTTCATGGTTAGTTCTTAGCCACCTGTTCGATGTATTCGGCCACCAACTGGCGGTCTTGGTCATCGGTGATCTTCTGGCTCAGCAGTTTTTCAGTAGCCAATAACGTGATATCGACTACCTGTGCCTTTAACTGGGCCATCATCTGCTCGCGATCCTGCTGCATGGTTATGCGTGCATCACTCAAGACTTTCTCTGCTTGGTGTCTAGCGTCTGCCAGGATCTCTTCGCGTATCGCCTGCGCCTCTTTCACAGCAGATTGTGTTTGCTCTCGAGCTTCTGCCTCGATATTGGCAAGCCTCTGCTGGTAGTCGGTTTTCAGGCTTTCCATGTCCTGCCGCGTTTCCTCTACCTTATCGTAGGTTCTCTGGATATCATCTTTGCGGGTATCCAGATACATAGCCAAAGGCAGCCACAAGAATTTCTTGAGCAACAAGAAAAGCAGGACGAATCCAATGATAGACACCAACACTGTATGGGGATCAATCCCCAGTGTTGCTAGAATATCGCTAGACTCGGCTCCGCCGGATGCTAATATCATCAAGTTGCTCCTCCTATGATTATTAAGTTGCTGCCGTCAGCGGCAATACTGCGTTGCGCCAATCGGCTGCGTGCAAGTGTGTTCTTAGAATAGCTAAGAGCCTACTTGCCCAAAAGCTTAATAATATCAGCGCTGTTCGGCAGCTTGCTTTGAAGCATGAAGAACATAACCAACGCGTAAATAACGAGTGATTCGATAAGCGCTAGTGCGATAATCATACCGGTTTGGATTTTTCCAGCTGCTTCTGGCTGTCGTCCCATGGCTTCCAAAGCGGCGGACGCAGCTTTGCCCTGTCCGAGACCGGCACCGATAACAGCAATTGGCAGGCCTAAGCCTACGGCGATAGCCAAACCAAACAAGTAAAGCATTGAGGTATCCTCCTGATCGTTGTTGATCTGTTTCTAATAGGTTCGCCGTTAGTGATGCTCACCATGCGGCTGAACAAGCGAAATATATATCGCGGCCAAAGTAGTAAACACTAAGGCCTGCACAAATCCAGTGAACATTCCAAACAGCAGCATTGGAAACTGAATTGGAATGGGGATAGGAATTCCTTTGATTGCCAGCGAAGCACCAAGAGCAGCAAGCATCGCCACTGTGGTTTCGTCGCCCATCATGTTTCCGAAAAGTCGAAGAGAAAGACTAACCGGCTTAGCAAGTTCACCGATGATCTCCAAGGGAACCATTAAAATGGCTAATATCCCTGGTGTTCCGCCTGTGAAGTGCTTGAGGTAGTTGATGATGCCGTTCTCTTTAATTCCAGAATACTGAACATAGCAAAAAGTAACCAACGCTAACGAGATGGTGATATTCAGGTTTGAGGTCGCAGATTTACCAACGACAGGAATAAGACCCATCCAGTTGGTAACCAAAATGAACATAAAGAGAGTGGCCAAGAAGGGGAAGTGCTTTTCGCCTGCGCTTCCGAGTATTGAACTCGAATACGACCGCAGAGCCTCGGTAATAAGTTCCATGAGGTTCTGGCTAAAAGTCGCAGGAACACGCTGCATGCGGCGTGTAGCTGCTCTTGTTATCAGCAGTAAAATCAGTGCTGATATCCCTGCATAAGCCGCCATCACCCAGGGGCTTACTTCGTGTGCTTCCAAACCGATCTCTCCCTGATATTACTTCAAAATCGTGGTTATGGTTCGGTAGGCTTCTTTGCGTCTCGGTGCGACTTTATTATCTGCCAGACTGCGAGTGAGGTGATAATAATAAACACCAAACTTGTTCCCAACATAAAGGCTGCTACTTCAACTACCGTATAACGGCATACCCAAGCAATTACTATTGCAATAACGGGATATCGCCACCACACTTTACGCCACAAGAACCTGTAACCAGATGCTGTCTGATTAGGTTGAAGCAACATAACAGCTTGAGAGAGACTAGTGAACAACCACCATGCG
>CAZFLA010000085.1:5623-14367 GCA_964519405.1 uncultured bacterium | reverse complement strand
CCATAAAGGCATTTGTGCCGACCACGCTGACATATTCTTCCACGCCACCAGAATACATTTTACGCAGACCACGACCCAGGGTTTGCTCCGGCAAAATATTGCTCTTGGCGGAATAAGCCCGCAAACCCACGATGGTGGTGACATTCTTCACATCCCATCCCTCTTTAAGCATCATCACCGAAATAATTACCTTATATGGGCTGTCCGAATTGTCTATCTCGTTGGCCTGTTTACGCAACAGTTCGAGCTCTTCTTTGTCCTTGCCAGAGGCAGCTTCGGAGATATCACCATTGTTTTTCGTGTGGATCACCAGAACAGCACCCTTTAACTCGGGGTAGTGCTCCTCCAGATACTCAGCCACATCGTCACAGTTGCGGGTATCATCGGTCATGATGAACAGAATCGCCTTTTTGCCCATTTTTTCGTGTTCGGCATACGCTTTACGCCACTCAATCACTCCCAGATGAATATAGTCGGCGTATTTTTCGGTATACTTCGCACTCTGCTGTTCGCTCAACTTTGCACGGCTAGCCGCATCAGGTAAAACAGGATGCTTCACAACGTTCTGTGAAATCGCCTCAACCAACGGATAGTCAGAGATGGTCTGCACAAAAATCGCACCATTGTTATGACGTGGTGTAGCGGTAGTATCGACCTGCATCGAAAGCGAAGAGCCCTTTTGCTTCAGACGGTTATGGATATCCTCAATCGACTTAAACCAAGCCATACGCGGATCGTGTATATGATGGGCTTCGTCATTCAACACCATCAGCTCATCAATGTCGCGCACGATCATACCTAGATCGACCTTGGAGTCCGTGGTAGCCCCTGTTGGCCGCTTGCCCAGGAAGTAGTCCATGGTGTTTTCATCATCTGGTGATGGCGGGATATCCTCACCCGAGTAAACCCTGTGGATATTCGTTAGGAAGATATTACCCGTGGGGTGCGTGATGCGCACCTCATCTTGCTTGTGCAGAGTAAGCTGGAAGTCATCGCGCCAATACCGACCGTCTATACCATTGTCGGGAATGACAGGATCATGATAAAAAATGCGAAGCCCTTGAAAGTCCTTGTAGATTCGATCCAGCACGATAATGTTAGGCGTAATTACCAGGAAGTTGCGTGACAGTTCAGACTCCGGTTCATACAACTTGTGAAAATAGCTCCAAGCAAGAACCAAGCTTAATACTTTGGTCTTGCCGGCACCAGTAGCCATCTTTACCACAAACCGCCGCCATGTTTCGTCAAACATCCCGGTGGTGAGTCTGTCGGAGCCATCGTAGCGCATAAGGTCATACTTGTCCTTGACCTTCACTACATCATACAGGTAGACGATGGTCTCTAGGGCTTCACGCTGCGCGAAATAGTATTGGAACGGCTGCATAGGAGCGTTGTATTTTGGCAGCAGGTGAGGCGTTTCGAACCACCAGTTGAGCAGACTTCGGCTGGTTTCAGAGGCGCCAGCATAACCGCTGTCTCTAAACGCCTGCACCTTACGGCGCAGCTCCGCCACCAGCGGCGGCATCAGCTTCTCCATGCCGGTTTCACGCAAGGCCTCATCGGCAGGAAACCAGCGTATGCCCGGGTCGATAACCGCATGGGGCGATGAAGGAAAATCTTTATGCAGTGCCATTTCATACCTTTCGAGCGTTAAGTGGTTCATCAATCTGCACTTTGTTTATCATGCAGCAACAACAAGCGTCCTTGTCGATCACAGTATATGTTAGGGTGATCAACAAACAAGTTCGCCTTTCATCTATGACAGGCTAGGCGCCTAGCCTGTCACGGTATACGTTATCGTGGCAGGCTATTGAGTTTGTCCGCCATCTATGGTGGTCAAAGCAGTTTGCCCACCACCGTATACGTTATTGTGGTTGGCAAATCTATTTGTCCGCCATTGATGGTTGTCAGATGACCTTATATCCCTCAACGATGTTCACAAGTTCCAAATGCGCATAGAGAGTGGGTGTTCGGCCTTTGTATGGCGATACCGCTTTCAGAATGCCATCCGCAGCTAGTATCGACAGTATTCTACGAGCGCTTGTCTCTGGTAATCCTGTTTCCCCGACGAACTTGCTAGCGTAAAATATCGGCCGGTTGAATATCCAATCAAGTGCTGATATAGAATACTGGGAATGTGTAATTTCGGGGATACGCTGCTTAAGTTTGTTGTATAAGGCTAGCATCTTATTTGTTTTGGACAAATTAACTTCCGCTTGTTTACGAACAGCTTCAAGGAAAAACACCACCCAGCCTAACCAGTCACCATCTGAAGATATCGCACGCAAACGTCCATAATACTCTTCGCGGTGCTCCTCAAGATAGTCACTAATGTAAAACACAGGGCTTTGAATCAGTTTGGCCTGGTGTAGAAATAGTGGAACCAGTAAACGTCCAACACGCCCATTACCATCACGAAATGGATGTATCGCCTCAAATTCGGCATGGGAAACTGCTAGCTGGACCAACTTATCTGGCTGCTCACTATTGATGTATTCCTCCCATCGATACATACAGGAGGATAATTGTTCGATTGAGGCAGGGATGTAATAAGCACTTTCCAATGAACACCCGGCAGGACCAATCCAGTTCTGTTCTCTGCGGTATTTCCCAGGTGTAGCCCTGTTGCCACGCACACTATCCAACAGTGTTTTGTGGGCTCCACAAATCACTCGCCCACACAACGGCAGCTCATTCAACATTTGTGAAGCTTCGCGCATCGCTTTACGATAATTCAATATTTCGCGGATATCCTGACTTTTTTCATCATTAGGTGTATCCTCTTGATGTAAAGCCTCAAACTCAAGAACCTCGTCCATAGTTGCTTGAGTGCCCTCTATCCGGCTTGATAGAAGCGCTTCACGTGTTAGTAGTGGACTTAACAACACTGCGCTGTTAGGAATAGCACTCAATGCACCGTCATAGCGTGCCACGGCTGCATGTGCTGAACCAATAAGTGGGACCAACTGCCCCCACTCCGTTATTACAGGAGGGAACTGCCCCTCATGGTAGCGAATGGGTCCGATCATATCATCACATCCACAATGGTCATGGTGTCGTTGCCGAAGATATCTACCACCTTGACCGCGATCTTGCGCCTACCAGCAGGGCACTCGTGGTACACGCTGCGCAGTTCGATCGAGCGGTCGCGCTTGGTGCGGAAGCTCTGCCACTCGTTCTCAAAGATGTAGTCACCGGTCCAACGCTCTTCCCACCCATTGGTGGCTTCGTCCTTCACGCGGATGATCTCCCGCTTACTCTCAAAGTTGAAATCAACCGCCCAGTAGTCTATCCAGTCGGTCCAGTTCTTGGTCAGCACTTCGCGTGTGACGATACCGTGAGTGTCTTTGCTGACTTTCACAATCTGACCTTGTGCTACCACGATTCGGCTGCCTTTGTTCTTAAGCGTCACCTCGGCATTAGCTATAGAGTCCTGCGAGTAGAACACCGAAAAGTCCGTCAGCTCCACAGCCACACTAGCCGGAGCGTTTTTCTTAGCAGGCACAACCAGCGGCTTCACCTCAATAAATGAGACATCGTGGAACACAACTTGGTTCTTCTCTACCGCTCGCTTATCAAACACATCCGCAGGGATATACTTCACGGCTATGTCGATGCCTTTTGATGTGGCGTCTTCCAGAACATTAGGGAACAGGCCCATCTCAAACTCAAAACCAAGGATATCCACCTTAGTGATGTGTTTCTTGCGGCACTCCAGTATCAGCTCTTCCACAAACAGCCGCGTGACGGGCAGGTTGACCGGGCCTACCGTTACTAACCGACCGGCCTTCTTGCCATGGAAACTGTTGAAACCATCAATCTTCTCTGCCCGGTATGCACGCAGGATCAGCTCCAGGAAAGCAGCCTCTTTTTCCTCAAGCTGCTTCTGCTGTTCCAGCTCACGCAAGTTATGGTTGACCCCGATGTAGTGTTGCCTTTCATATCTGCCCAAGTTCAATATTTCAAAGGCGCGGTAGTCCTTCCCCTCCGCCTTCAGCGCGCGCTGCACGCCGATCAGCCGTTTGCGGGTAGTGTGGACGCCGAACTTGCCCAGGTCACTGGCAATCCATTTGCGCCCCAGTTTTTCAGCCACAGCAGCGGTGGTACCAGAGCCGCAGAAGAAATCAGCAACTATTCCTCCTGGAGGACAAAGCACATCTATTAGTGTTTTAACCAGTAATTCAGGTTTTTGGGTTGGATAACCGACCCACTCTGACGAATGATTTGGTGGACGCGAGATATCTAAAACGTCAGGGCGGATTTTACCCCTTTCGTCGAACGCATTTCTTCGGCTTTCTGCGATAACCGCATCATGTGGAACTCGAGCGTATGGTGATCCATCGTCAAAATAGTATTGATCTGATTTGGAATAAAAGTAGATAGTATCGTGTTTACGACCGAAATGTCCCTTCGCACCACCACCAGACCGATATGACCATATAAGTTCATTGACAACCTTATCCTTACCGAATACTTCATCCAACACAAAACGTATAGCACCTGACAACCGATAGTCACAGTGAACCAGAATACTACCGTCATCAGCCAACAAATCACGCATGAGAATGAGCCGCTCATAGATCATTGCGATGAAGGAATCAGCACCTTTGCCCCAGGTGTCGCGATAGGCGATCTCCTCAAGGATGTTGGCCTTCTTGGTGAAGGTGTCCTCGCCGATCTCGATGTCCATAGAGAAGTCGGCACCCACGTCAAACGGTGGGTCGATGTAGATCAGCTTCAGACCGCCCTGCCGCTCAATCTGTTCACGCATCGGGCCGTTTTTCAGGCTGGAGAGGATCAGCTTGTTGTCGCCCCAGATCAGTTTGTTGGTCCAACCGGAGAGTTGCCGGCCGCGGTCATCGAACAGCGAAAGCTGCATGGCGCTCTCTTCAGGCTTTTCGGCGCGCGGTTCATCTACCTGCTCGATAACCTGAAACGGCAGCACCACGCTGCACACCTCGCTGGTTTTACCGTTCCACACCAGTTCCACTTCGCGCTTATCATCGAACAGCAAAAAACGGTAGCGGTCGGGTAATGCCCTTCCCGATTCGATGTAGCGGATCACCTCTTGCTGTTCTTGTTCGGTTAACTTCGGCATCCTAACTCCTCAATACGGCGGCGGTTGACCCCGGTGTCAATAATTGTTAATTACATAATACCCTTATCATCATACATATCTGTATATATCCGCCTTAGGGCACCGCACGCGATGCCCCAACGTTTGCCCCGTCATCCGGTCACGGCACGCCATGACCCTACAACAATTCCCCCCCACACCATCGACCTCATGATATCTGCGTATACTTGCAGATATCATGGTTCAGCAGCTTCATGATCTCCAGTTCGTCTATGGCATCGGTCAAGGCATTATGCAATTCGCAATATGCCATGTCCTCGCTTAACATCCTGTAAATATTCTCCACACCATAACCCCGTTTCAGCCGACCTGTTCCATAGCATTCGGCGCATTTCGGAATCTTCGGGTTATATTGCTTGTAAGCAGCCAGCTTCATGATGTCGTACCACACGAGGTGGTTAAGTTCCGGTAAATGGCGATAGTCAAAGATGGCATTATATGCGAAGATATCACGGACTTCGTGAGTGAAGAGGAAATAGCGCAGTTCATCTAGCGCAATATGGCGCGAGCATTCGAGATCTGGTTTCGTATCACCTGCATAAAGGGCATCTGAATACATACCGCCGTAGCTGCTATATGGGGTGAGGATGTAGTATTTCTTGTCAATCAATTCGAAGCTGTTGGAATCGGCTACGACTGTTCCTATAGACATCACATCATCGCCCCAAGTGGTCTCTGTGTCGATGACAGCAAATCGGCTCATCCTATCTCCTTAATATGGCGGTTGTATACCCTGGGTTCATCACATCATTAACATAATACATTTCTGCGTTGGCACAAGGCATGGTACGATGTGGACATGGCGTGACATGGGCAACCACGGGGGGGTTGCCCCAACGTTTGACCCGTCATCCGGTCACGGCACGCCATGACCCTACAGCCCAATCCATCAAATCAAAAACGTAGGGTATGGTGCGCCGTGGGCACCGCACGCAGTGCCCCTATGGTGGTTGATATCATGTAGACTAATGGTATAAATCCGTATCTGGAGACATGGTATGAAGCTTTGGTATCAGCAGCCTGCTTCGCGATGGGTTGAGGCGCTGCCTATTGGCAACGGGCGCCTTGGTGCAATGGTATACGGCGCATCGCCTATTGAATATATCCAACTAAACGAAGATTCTTTGTGGACCGGCCGACCGTATAACCCCGTTAATCCAAAAGCCAAAGAGGCCTACCCAAGAGTGCGTCAACTGCTGGCTGATGGCAAATACACCGAAGCAACGGCGCTGGCCGATGAATGCTGCATGGGCGACCCGCTAAACCTGCAGGCCTACCAGACCTTGGGCAATCTCATCTGCGAACGGATCGGGATGACGCAGTTCACCGACTATAACCGTGAACTAGACATAAACTCGGCAATCTGCAGCACGCGGTTTACCTCAGATGACGTGAGTTACACGCAAGAGGCTTTTGCATCATTCCCTGCTCAGCTCATCGTGGTGAGGTTTTCGTCGGACACGCCTGGCAAGCTGAACCTTCGCATACGAACCGATTGCCCGCTGATGGAAGAATCGCACGCACGGAACGGCCGATGGGAGGTTTCCGGTGGGTGGCATGGCGGCAACCCGCAGACGCTGCAGGCCGACTTGCCAGGCGATGGCATCCGCTTTGTGATGGCTGTTCAGCCCATCGTCACCAGTGGACGCAGCACGATATATGACGATCGCATAGAGATCCATGACGCCGACAGCGCCATATTGCTGATCGCAGCTGGTACCAGCTTCATCAACGCAGAGGATATCTCCGGTGATCCCTACCGAAACATCGACGGTTATCTAGCCGAAGCACTCACCAAAAGCTATGAAGCGCTTCGCGATGAGCACATCGCCGACTACCAAAAGCTGTATCAGCGTGTGACGCTTGAACTCCCCCAATCGCCCAACGAGCTGCTGCCAACAGACACCCGTCTGATGCGCCACCAGCAAGGCGATGCTGACTGCAGCTTAGCAGCTCTTCTTTTCCAGTATGGACGCTACTTGCTCATCGCCTGCAGCCGACCAGGCTCGCTTGCTGCCAACCTGCAAGGAATATGGAATGAATCGGTCAACCCACCTTGGGGCGGCAAGTGGACAACCAACATTAACCTGCAAATGAACTATTGGCCAGCGGAAGTCGGCAACCTCAGCGAATGTCACCTGCCGTTGCTGCAGCTCATCAATGACATGGTCAGCAGCGGGGGTCGTACCGCGCATGAGCACTGCGGATGCAGAGGCTGGGTGATGCATCACGCTACCGATATATGGAATGCAACCACCCCCGCCGATGGTGCTGCATGGGCGTTATGGCCAACCGGCGGAGCATGGCTGAGCACGCATCTTTGGCAGCATTATCTGTATACCGGTGACAAGCAGTTCCTTTCTTGGGCACTGCCTGTGATGGAAGGCGCTGCGCGCTTCTTGCTCGATTATATGACGGTTAACAGCTCAGGGTATCTGGTGGTGTCGCCATCCTGTTCTCCAGAAAACTGGTTTATCACGCCAGAAGGTGAACGAGCAGGTCTATGCGAGATGCCCACCATGGACATCGGTATTTGCCATGATCTTTTCCATGCCTGTATCGAGGCTCGCAGCATCATCGGGAACGAAGAGCCATCATTCGTTGAAGAGCTCAAATCCGCACTCGAAAAGATGCCGCCATATCAAATCGGTAAACATGGTCAACTACAGGAGTGGTTACAGGACTTCGACGAATCAGAACCGCACCACAGGCATATGTCGCACCTCTATGCGCTCTATCCTGGCATGGAGTTCACCCCAGAGCACACTCCAGAGCTTATGGAAGCCTGCCGCACAACCATGGAACGACGGGGTGATGTGGCCACAGGCTGGAGCATGGGCTGGAAAATCTGTCTTTGGGCCAGACTTCACGATGGCAACAGGGCTGAAAAGTTAATCCGCACCCAACTTCAGCTCTGCGATGAGAACAGCAGAATCACGGTGACCGGCGGCACTTATCCCAACCTGTTCGATGCCCATCCGCCCTTCCAGATAGATGGCAACTTCGGCGCCGCAGCCGGCATCGCAGAGATGCTACTGCAGAGCCACGGTAGGTATATCCGCATTCTGCCGGCTCTGCCCGATTCATGGCACACCGGTCAGGTCACCGGGCTAGTCGCCAGGGGTGCCATCACGGTCGACATCACATGGGCGAGCGGGCGGCTCCAGCAGCTTAAACTGACAGCAAAACACGCACAGTCAGCAGAGCTCGTTTTACCGAAGGGCACCCGGTATCAACGCCCCGATGGGGTAATAGATGATCGTAATATCATGCATATCGAGCTGAACCAAGGCGAAAACATGCTGCAGTTCGTGTCATGCACGGATAACTAGTGAGCCAATTGCAAAATAGCATTCACAAGCTGGCTGCGTGCAGTGGGTTTGGGTAAATGTTTATGAATGGTTCTATTGGTGAAGTGGTATTCATGCGCCTGCCGGAGTGAAGCGACGCCGGCCGTTCTGATAAGCCGTGCGGTGCAGGAACCCGCACGAAACGCAGTCGTGTGGGTGACTAAACCCGCGGCTTCATGGGTGCTGTGCTGGAACCCACGCAATCATGACTATTTTGCAATTGACTCTAATAACTAACCAAGAAACAACACAGTGTA
>CAZFLA010000085.1:0-5613 GCA_964519405.1 uncultured bacterium | reverse complement strand
AATGGCAACGCCCGCAACACCGCTTATGGCGCCTGCAGGGTCAATGATCGGCTCAGGAATTTTTATTGTAAGCGCAGATATGACGAGGCAGGTGGGCAGCGCCGGCTGGCTGATCGCATTGTGGGTGCTTACAGGCATCATGACTATTTTTGCAATTGTCTCTAGTAACTAACCAAGAAACAACACAGTGTATCTTAGGGGATGACAAAATGTTAAAAGCTAGTAATTACCAACGCGGTATTATCGCATCACGGCCAGGACAGATGTATAGTTGGCCTGGGTTAATACGGGTTAATGACCATGAGCTTCTTGCAATCGCCTCGGAAAGAAAACATCATGTGTGCCCATTCGGCCGCGAAGTGATTATGCGCTCATTTGATGCCGGCGATACATGGAGCCTGCCAGAAGAGATATACAACAGCGAGCTTGACGACAGAGACGGCACGCTGGCGATATTGCCGGATGGCACTATCACCGCCTCGTGGTTTACCTCCAGCGAATGGATGAATCCAACATATATGCGTGAGGAATGGGCAGCTCGCAGAGACCGCGTCACCCGGAAGATGCTGGATGAGCTTGGCGGCAGTTGGCTGCTGCGATCCAAAGACGGCGGGCACACCTGGGATTCTGCACCTCATGCTATGCCCGAATGGGGTGCAGCACACTCAGGGCCATTCGCTTTGTCGGATGGACGGCTAATAACCTTCGGCTATGACACCATCGACAACCAAGTAGAGACCTGTGCGTTCACCTCGCAAGATCAAGGGCTGACGTGGCAGCGGCTTGCCGTTGTACCCAGCTTGATGATGATGCCAGACGACCCTCAGAACGAAATCACGTTAGGGGTAACGCTGCCCACCTCTCGACTAAACGAGCGTGCATTCCTGGAGATAACACCCACGCACTACCTGGTGTTATTCCGTGCTGTGATGCCCGAAGTGGGTTCTACCATGCTGCAGTCTGAATCGACCGATGGGGGCCTTCACTGGACGATGCCCGCAGAGCTGCCCTTCTGGGGGCTGCCGGCTCATCTGTTGAAGCTATCCAATGGCGCCATTCTGTGCACATATGGGCACCGACGCGATCCCTGGAGTATTCGTGCCATTTTGTCATATGACAACGGCCAGAGCTGGGATGTTGACAACATCATAACGCTTGATGAATGGGATGATCAGCCCGACATGGGGTATCCGATGTCGCTTGAACTGCAGCCGGGGCGCATACTCACAATCTACTATGCGAGCCGTCAACCCATTCTGCACCAAGCGATGTATGAGAAGGACTACAAGCGTGGCTCCACACCCGAAGGGCTGCTTTACGTAAAGTATATGTTGAGCTAGCCAAAGACAGCGGTCACGCATCTGCCATAATACTATCGAACAATGAGGGGCATCGTATAGCATGCCCCTCGTGTGATTCTGGCGTGTGTGTTCCGGCTACTTGCCTAGGAACACATTGCGAATAGCCTCTAGGTATCCGTATCCATACAGGTCGTCTGGTTCTAGGTAGCTGGTTTCCGTCCATTCATTCCAGCTATTCACAGTGATCAAAGGCGCTTGATCTGGGTGAGCATCCACATATTCCTTGGCGTGCTGCATCGCACGTTGAATCGCCTCTGGGGTGTTGTTCTTCACGATACCTGCTCGGAACTCCTTGAAGCGCGGATTGTTATCCCAACCAACGGAGATATGCGGGAAGTAAGGAATTTTGTAGTTCTCTTCGATTCGCTTCCATTCCTTAAGAACATCCTTCATGATTTCATCATAGTCGCGATCGATGTCCGCAAAGTGGCAGAACTGGTAATGCGACATACTGTCAAAACCCAAGCGTTCGACCATCTCACCGGTGGTAGCTGTGATTCCGCCGTCAACGCCGCTGAGGTTGAAGTTCAGCTCACTCCACATCGTTAGCTGCAGGTGCAGTCCGGGTAGTCCTGCCTTAACAGCTTGTTCGCGGAACCAATCGAAAGCAGCTCTTGTGGCATCTGCCCCACCCAGTCCGCGCATCAGGTTCGCTAGGTCATATATCATGAACACCGGCTTACCATCGATGGTGTAGTAGTTGGGCAGCTTAAAGTATTTATCAATCAGCCTGAGGGCGATGGTTTCGAAGTCATCGCGGGTCACCGCACCATCCCACACCCATGTATCCTGAATATGAGCTTGGCGGATATCCCATGTGTAGTTGACGGAGTGGTTAGCCCACATCAAGTAGAATTTCACCTTATCGTTGTTGCGGGCTTTCAAGTAGCCGTCATTAAGGCAGTTCTCTAGAAATGGTCGCTTGTCGTACCAGTACCAGTCGTAAATGAACACATTCACCCCATGAGCCGCCGCCGCTTCAATCTCCATTTCCATCACAAACGGGTCGGCCTCATTCACATAACCCCACAGCGGTTTTCGCGGCCAGTTATGGCCCGGAAACTTGCTGACGGAGTTCTTCACACTCTGCCACTCGCCGTAACCCTCTGGCCAAAACATGCGGGTACGCATCTCATCGCCAGTATATGACGGCCATATATACGCCGCGACATCATATTTATTTTGGGTTGCCATATTGCTCCTCATCAGTCACTTAGTAATGATCTTTCGGGGTGATTTTACCATACATAGTCAGGCTTCATACGGGTATCTCATAACTAACCTGCACATAGTAAATAATGTAACGGTGAATTCGGTTGAATGCACGTAGTGTAACTACACAATACAGTGATGACACGTAGCCTAAGATGGAATGCCTAACATCAAATGATGAGCTTTTAGTACAATACATTCGATGTTTTCATGCGCGGCCATATGCCATTATCATTTTGCTGCGCCATCACGAACGGTGAAAGGTTAATATACACAATGATGCGGAGCCCTAATATGCCGAAATGTATCTGTCTTCTGGGTATAGCTGCGATGAGTATAGGGATATACTCGGCCGCGATATCTGCACCAGCCAAAAAGACGAAAACGGCGAAGCCTATTAAACCGCTGATCATTAAGAACATAGGTGTAACACCCAAAATGAGTAAATCAGACCCTATCGAGAAGAAAATCACAGAGCTCATGGCCAAAATGAGCCTGGAAGAGAAGATCGGTCAGCTGTCGCAATACGGTGGAGGGCTTGATGCTAATGGCGAAAAGGACCTTGCAGCCGGTAAGGTTGGTTCGGTTCTTTCCATCGGAGGCAACGAAGAACAGATCCGCGACCGCGTGAACCAGCTTCAAAAAATCGCCGTGGAAAAATCGCGGCTGGGTATCCCGCTCATCGTGGGACACGATATCATCCATGGATGCCGCACAACATTCCCAATTCCACTAGGAATTGGTGCCACGTTTGACCCAGAGAGCGCCCGCATCGCCAGCCGCTTTGCGGCGACCGAAGCGAGAGCATCAGGCATTAGCTGGACATTCGCCCCGATGATCGATGTCGCCCGCGATGCCCGCTGGGGCCGAACCGCAGAAGGCTGCGGTGAAGACCCATACCTCACCGCTCAGATGGGCGCAGCCATGGTCAAAGGCTTCCAAGGCGATGACCTCTCTGCCCAAAACGCTGTCGCAGCGTGTGCAAAGCACTTCACCGCGTACGGAGCCGGCGAAGGCGGCCGTGATTACGACACAGCCGACCTCAGCCAGCAAACCCTATACAATGTCTATCTATACCCTTACATCGACGCCGTCAAAGCAGGTATGCAGACGGTGATGCCCTCTTTCAATGAAGTCGGTGGTATGCCGATGAGCTGCAACAAAGAGCTGCTTACCGACTGGCTGAAAGATAAGGTTGGGTTCGATGGATTTGCCGTCAGCGATGCCAACGCCGTTTATGAGCTGATCAACCACAAAGTGGCCGCCGACCGTGCCGAAGCTGCAAAACTGGCAGTTGAGGCCGGTATGGACATGGACATGGGCTCCAACTGCTTCCGCGATACTCTGGCGGAGCAAGTTAAGTCCGGCGCTGTCAGCATGAAGACAATCGATGAGGCATGCCGCCGAGTGCTTCGTGTAAAATTCCGCTTAGGGTTATTTGAGCACCCTTATACAGATGTCGATCTGCTGTCAAAAATCAACCACTCGCCTGAGGCCGTTGCCGCCACACGCAAGGCAGCTCAGAAATCCATCGTCTTGCTAAAGAACGAAGGGAACCTGCTGCCATTAGCAAAATCTGCAAAGTCGATTGCGGTCATCGGGCCATTAGCTGCTGATGCTTATACCATGATCGGAACCTGGGGCGGTTTGGCCCGTGGCACAGATTGTGTCTCAATTCTTGATGGCATTAAGCAAGCTGCTTCAACAGGCACTCAGATCAACTACGCCCAAGGCTGCAGCCTACCAGGACGTTATTTCGATGCGGATGCCAATAAGCATGCCGCCAGCACGAAAGGTATACCAGAGGCAGTAGAAGCCGCACGCAAATCCGACATCGTGGTGCTGGCAATTGGTGAACACGCCGGCATGAGCGGCGAGGCATCCAGTCGTTCAAGCATTGAGCTCCCAGGAGTGCAGCAGCAGTTAGTAGAGGCTGTCTGTGCGGTTGGAAAACCGGTCGTGGTTATTCTTTGTTCTGGACGTGCAATGGCGATTCCATGGATCGCTCAGAATGTGCCTTCGATCTTAGCCGTATGGCATCCAGGTAACGAAGCTGGCCATGCCATCGCTGATGTGGTGTTTGGAGATTATAACCCAGGCGGCCGCTTGCCTGTGACCTTCCCGCCATCGACAGGCTTCTGCCCGATGTACTACAACCACAAAAACACCGGTCGGCCAATAGGCTCACATAATATCTTTTCGGCTGGCTACTGCGATGCAGAGAACAAACCAGTCTATCCATTCGGACATGGCCTCAGCTACACCACGTTTGAGTATACAAACCTCAAGGTTGAACCGAGCTCAAACCGACTTGATGCTGAAGTGAAAGTCAGCGTCGACGTAGAAAACACCGGCAGTATGCTGGGTGACGAAGTCGTGCAGCTATATCTGCAGGATGTGGTGGCTAACCCAACGCGCCCTGTGAAGGAGCTGAAGGGCTTCCAACGCATCACTCTGCAGCCAGGCGCCACCAAGCACATCGAGTTCGTGCTGGATTCTGCCAAGATCGGTTACTTCAACAACGACGGCAACATTGAGGTTCAGCCAGGCTTGTTCAAAGTATGGGTTGGCGGCAGCTCAGAGGGTGGGCTTGAAGGCAACTTCACCCTCAGCAGCGGTGCAGCCGTTAAACAGAACAGCAAAGACGACGGTGCCAACACAGGTTATGTCGGCGGTGTTATTAAGTAACATCCTTGCAGCCTAGGTTCGTCTGGGCATAATACGCATGTTCCCGCGATGATGGGGTAGGCAAAAACGCCTACCCCATTTTGTTTATAGAGCCAATCTCAAAATGGCTTTCACATACTGGTTGAAGTGCAGCGGATTTGGGGTAAATGTCAATGAATGGCTCTATACAAGCAGCATTGCAGCATTGGTGAGCCCAAGAAACAGCCGCATTGGTAAATGCGTGTGTACCTTCCTAACCGATGGTGAAGTGGTATCCATGCGCCGGCCGGAGTGAAGCGACGCCGGCAGCTATGATAAGCCGTGCGGTGCAGGAACCCGCACAGGACGCAGTTCCCGGAGCGTCAGCTCCCGG
>CAZFLA010000084.1:0-14513 GCA_964519405.1 uncultured bacterium | reverse complement strand
AGCAACGCCAAGTGGGCTGGAAAGACTATCTCAGCAATACGGCTTGACCCTGTGGAGCAGTCTGGTGTGAGTTTCGATGTCGCACTGATAAGCGGTACTGTTCCTAACGCCATACCTACCGCGACGATTGCTGGCGTCATCAACTTGCTGGACTACAACTACGCAAACCCCGCAGTGGTGTCTGGAGTTGTGGAGCTTCACGATACCAGCAATGATACCCTGTTGGAGAGCATCCCGGTGGCGTTGAACAACACAGGAACAATCAGTTTGAGCACGCAGCGTGAAGGCAGCTATAACGCCGTCGTGAAGGCATCACACTTTATCAGCGTGTGTAAACCCATATCCTTGACAATTGGTCAAACGAGTTCCCTTTTTGCCGATTTACCAAATGGCGATGCTGATGGCGATGGTCGGGTGAACCTGTTCGATATGGTGAAGCTTGACCAAAACTTCGATGGTACAGACCCCATGGCCGACCTAAACGGCGACGGCAAAGTGAATCTGTTTGACTATGTGGTGATCGACAAATACTTCGGTTCCGTATCGCAGTAGGCTTCCGTTATACTTCTGCCGTTGGTGAGTGTCAACGGCAGAAGCTGCCGCTTCATATCTGCTTGCTGTTCTGTATTTACCAGTGCTCAGTACGGTGTTGTTGAACTGTTGTGTTGCTTTGTATAGGCTGGGTAACATGATATCAAGCTTGAGCATACGCTGGAGAACAACACATGAGCAGCCATATATATCCTGCAGCTCCGAAGAAATACCTGGATGGACGCCCCGACGCCGCATACCGGCTTGATGTCAAAGACGAGGGAGTGGTATTTCCACACAATCTAGGTCCAAATCGATGCGATTACCTTGGCGCTAGAGAAGCATCTGCTTTTGAATACGAAGGCAAATACTACCTTCACTATGATGGTGCTGGTCCGGTAGGTTGGCTGGCCTGTTTAGCCACAAGCACCGACCTCCATCACTGGCAGCGGCATGGTGTGGTGCTGCCGTTAGGCGCACCGGGGCAGATTGACTGCGGCAGTGCCTCCTCGCCATGGGTTTACCGAGATGGCAAGAAGTGGCATATGTATTATGTGGCCACACCAACAACCACCCCAGCTCCTAACTTTATCCCGGCTTTGCCATATTACACATCCTATGCTGAAGCGAAGTCACCATCTGGGCCGTGGAATAAGCGATACGATGTTGTGCCCTTCCGAACGGTTCCGGACAGTTACTATAGCCTTACCGCTTCACCAGGGGCGGTTATTAAGAATGGTAATGAGTACATGATGTTCTTCAGCACCACTTGCGCCACGGCGAAAACACCATATGCACGCACATTATCGATTGCCCGCACAAAGCAGCTAGACGGCGCTTGGAGCGTGGATCCGCACCCCATGGTACCGGTAGAAGAGCAAGTGGAGAACACCTCGCTGTATTACGAAAAGACCAGCCGCACTTGGTTTGTGTTTACCAACCATATCGGCATCGATGAGCAGAACGGCGAATACACGGATGCAATCTGGGTGTATTGGTCGAAGGACATCAATAAATGGGATGCGAAAAATAAGGCAGTCGTTATCGATGGTGCCAACTGCAGCTGGGCGAAGAAATGTATCGGTATGCCGACGGTGCTGACCGTAGGTAACCGGTTGGCGATTCTATATGATGCCGCTCCGGGGCAAAGCACCAGCCACATGGGCCGAGACATCGGCTTAGCCTGGCTGGATCTGCCGCTAGTCACCCCGTAATCAGCTAGAGGCTGATGAGCAGGTATATAAGCCTATTCTGTTGTTGTAAAATCATCGTAGAAATACTCGATCTTCATAATTTCTACGTCATGTACAGCGATACATTCAAATAATGTCTCGTCAAAAACGGCAACATTATAGCCGCCTGTACCCATTGTGCTCTCATATGCAACGCCTGAGTAGCCCATGCTCTTAATAAATTCAGTAATGTACTGAGTAGGTATGTATTCGAGTGGACTATCACTTCGTCGTAGAGGTTTTGCAATCTCTTTCGCGATGTCACTGAATACCTTAGTGTTAGCAGCTAACGACTCAAGACTACTCGAGTAGAGCATCGGGCTGATGCCATTCAATCTTGAGATATCTACAACCATGATATCCTTGGTTAGTCGGAATGTTCCCACTGTGATTAGGTCAAACGCACTGGCTCTGACTTCACACAATGCCGTCCGTTCATCAGACGTAAGATATAGAACGCCAATGCCTTCAGGATTGACGCGACCAGGCTTTCGTTTACCTGCGGGAGGGGCTCCCATTTCGTCTATATAAAAACCGCATTTGCTAGTTGATATTCGAGCACGATAAAAGTCAGTTCCCCGCGTGTATCTAGTGACTGTATAACTCAAAAACGAAACAAATTGATCTGCTTTGAAATAGTTATTACAAAAGCGGTTTTTAGTCTTTATTACGTCAGCGAATTCACCCCACGAATGCCCAGAGAAAATGCCATACTGATCAATATAATCATGCGGAATGCGAACGCGTCGATTGTGAGATATTCCGTCATCACCGAATATCACAGAGCCAAATGCCGTTACTAAGTTTATAGTAGATGGAAGGTCTTTCTCGAAGATACCCCAATCATTGATGACCAAAGAAAACAGCGGGTCACCATCATCTGCTGGTTCGTAGATATTGAAGACTTCAGATATGAGATCAGAGAGATCCGACTGTGATTCTACAGAATATACCGGTATATATTTACTTTCACAAAAATCACAGTTGCCAATTTTACCGTCAGCATTGATCATGGTCCGTATTTGTGCATCATGAAAGCAATTAATACAGCAATTCATTCTTAAGGTCTCCCGGCAAGATACCTGCTCATTAGTTCCAGATGGTGCATGATGGATAGTTTTTTCAACGTCGGTAGTCCTGGGTAGGTTTTGTTGTCGTAATGATCGAGTAATACTTGAAGGCCTGCGGTTAATTGGCGAGATTGATGGTCGCCGTCATACCACTTGTGGAGTTTACTGACCGCCTCATAGAACTTTCCGGCAACATCGGAAATATCGTCGTTAGTGTCAGATACAAAATGTTTTATTCTCAAGGACTCATCTTTATCAAAATAAACAATATGTATTGCTACAGCATAAGGAGCAAATCCAGATTCAATATATTCGTCGCCAACAATTGAGTAATCGCCAAAACCTGTATAGTTGTCTGAGGCGTAATAGAGATGATCATCAGAGAAGAATTCGTCCTCCTGGTAATCGACATTTCGATTCTGTTTGTTGAACCTATTTTCGAAAAGCACTTTGTTTTGGCTAATTGCACGGCGTACAAATCGCTCATCCGGGCATAGTGTGTATTTAGGAGCACTAGTGAATAAGCCCTTATAGATATCGAGATAATCTCTATTGTTAAGAACAATTACAGTATCATTATCGTTAATGCCTTTATCACGCAGCTTTCCCATCACATCCTCAGCACTTTCATTCATAAGAACCGATGGGACAATATTGTCAATTGACGATAGATTCGTGAATAGTTGGCTGACCATTTCAGGTTCATCAGATAAATCACCGACATTGGGATTCATGATTAAGCCGACAGGTAGTGCAGCCGATTGAAATGCCGTCAAAGCATTATTGAGCGCAGGGATTAGTTTCACCGGCTCAATGACTGGATGCACAGAGTTAGTTATCAGTTGGTTGGACGCTAAGTCTTTGAGTGCAAGAAGCTCATACTGTCTTCCTCGAAAATAAGGAAAATACATAGACTATCTCCTATACTGGGCTTCTAGTAATTGCACGATACTCGGCAATTTCGATACAAGCCCAGAAAAATACACAACAGATTTTAGTTCTGGTTGAATCTTATCAAACTCGTGCATTGTAATTCGGTTACGTTTCTTTAGTTCTTGGAAGGCTAGCTTCTGTGCCTCATGAATCGGTATCTTTTCAAATTGTTTTAAAAACACCCGGAAGTGAAAAACAGGATCTGCCTGAGGAACCTGCCCAAAATAGCTTTGGATCACATCTATATATTCTCGTTTACGCAGTAACTTAAAGATGCTCAAGTGATTGAGTAACTCTAGATATGCTTTGGGTTCTCGGCTGCGTTTTTGGTTAAAGATCGTGCTTCGTTCTGAGAGGATATAAATACCTACAGAATCGCCCATGTCTCCAAACGAAGTCAGAACACTAATAAGTTTCTCTTGTTCTGATATTGAGGTTAATACCGATACTTTACTAAACGCGCAGAAATAATCTCGTAGTTGGTCTGATAAACGGTCGAAATTATCAAGATCGGACTTTATTTCGTATACACTGCCTTCACCATTGATCATTACAAAATCGGCTATAGAGTGATTAATCCTTACCTGAGAAAAAGCGGAAGTGGTGTTAACATTATGAATACCACACAGCAGTTTGTTCAACAGCGTATTCATGTAGTAATACTCATTTCGCTGCTGCTTGTCTAAATGGGAATATATCTCGCTGATCAACTGACCGTGATTTTTACTCTCAGGGTCATCTATGTACCGCTTAACAACATAGTCGAATACATCGCTTTTACCATATTCGACTAGATCGCATATGACCTTTCGAGTAAAAACACGGTTAATTGCTCTGCTATTATCTGCCATCTCAACACCTCGTATTCTCAGGAATCCTGTCATGTAAATGGCATTTTGTAGTCATGCATTTTCGTATGGCACGATATCGAAATACCGTGCCATTATATCTCTAGCGAGCATCCTGTTTATACGCCAACGCAGTATTGTGTTGGCTGGGATGATATAGCTGACGTGAACTCCTACCCTTTGTATCGTAATTATACCGTACGGATAGTAATCCAGTGCATTTACACCTGGCCGAGAAGGTTGCAGCTTGATACCGCACCAGATGGGTTCTCGATACGGAAAGCCTGCAGCTCCAGCGGTTTAATATCCACCGTGAACTGAGCATTTAGTGAAGGTATGCTCAGTGTCGATGACAACTGTTGATCGGTTGGGTTGAACAGCCGCATCAGCAAAGCAGAGCCGCCCTCAATAAACTGCAGGGCGGTAACCTGGACGCCTTCACCGTCGCAGATCATATTCGGCAGCGGAGCCTCACCGTCGCCATTCGGGAAGAAGCTCAGCACCACCGGCTTTTCGTTGTGCGCCAGTGCTTCACGGTCGATGTTCATCATGCGTTCGTCTGCTGCACCGGCGTTTAGCCAGAATTTGAAGTGACGTTCGCCTTGGTCGATACGCGGCATATAGCGATCTGCTGGCATGATGGGGCGATCCCCAATGGGATGGCCGGTGAACGCGGCGCTGCGCAGCAGGCTTAACCGAAGGTCACCATCGGGCTCGATACTTAGCCCATATGTGCCGTCATTCACTAAGCTCATACTGCAGCCATCTGCATATTGCTGAGCAACCCACTTTTGGGCTACCAGCTCATCACCGCTTGCAGCCAGCTCTTCGGTGCCATACATCACCTGCCCTATGGTGCGGGCAAGTTCGCCATCGCGGCACACGGCCAGTTTGCACATTCTATCTTTTTCATTCCAGAATAGATTCAGCCGGATTTCCACTTCAGTGCCCTGTGTTGGGATGATGTATTGAATATGTGCCTGGCTGTGCTCAAACTCCAGGCAGCTCTCCACTGTGGTCATCACATCACCATGTTCGATGATGCGTGTGGCAGGTAACTCGGATGCTCTTACCCCACAGAACTGAGCGGTGCGCTCGGGCGACATCGGTGCGAACTGACCAATGACGTTACGGTAGCTGTTGACCGTCATACCCCATGGGTCCTCATTATCCGCGATGACCAGTAAGCGCATCTGCTGACTGCCGATCATCTCCTTGCCATCCACCACATAGCTCGCTAACATGCCTGTGCTGCGGTCAATCCGTACGCTGATGCGCTCATTATTAAGGCAGATATCTTGCGAGCCATCCACTTCCGGCATTTTGGGCTTGGCGTCGATGGTTTGTGTGATGCAATCAAACCTGTTGATCTGGCTGGGAGCCAACTCGGCCCAGAAGGCGACTCGCTTCCGCCAATCGAGGTTGAGGTTGGCGTTCTCTTTGATGTTTTGGCTGGGTAAGGCAACACCGTTCTGTGTGACAGGGGTGATAGTGAAGTTGTCAGCCCAGTTTTGGTCGGCCAACTGGAACTCACATTCTATAAGCGCCTTCACGGTAAATGGATGCGGGTTGTAGACAACAACCGGAATTTCACCTGGGTTTGCTTGAGGCTGCCCTGCACAGAGTGCGAAGAAAGCCTTAGTCCGCTCCATGGCGAGATGCTCCAAGCCATGCTGCATCTTCCGCAGAGATGCTTCTTCTACAGGCTGGACGGAGCTTCCGGGCAGCACATCGTGAAACTCCGAGAAGAGCAGATCGCGCTGAGCAGCCAAGATGCTGTCATCGGGATACTGGATGTAACCCTGCAGTGCCGCGTGGGTGCAGATTTTTTCGGTGAGCAGCAGCTCGTTTTCCAGCAGACGGTGGGTTTGCTTGATCCGGCTTTGGCTGGTGTAACAGCCCACCATGCTGGGATTCAACCCTTTTGATACAACCGGCAGGCTATCCATTTTGGATTTTAGCTCATCGAAATAGGTCTCTGGCACGCTGTGCAGTATCACATTGTCGCCGTTCTGGCCTAACACCGCTTCCAGATCAGCAACATCTTGGTGTGATGGTCCACCGCCATGGTCGCCTACACCCCAAAGAACCATGTATGGCATATCACCGTTGACACCTTCAGCGCGTGCCTTAATATACTCTGCGGCTTTACCTAACGGACTGTTGTATCCAGGAATACGGATAGCCATTAAACGGCTGCCCCCGTAGCCTTCCCAGATAAATGGCTGGTTATATGTGCCATTATCGATGCCGCGGCAGAAAATGTAGCTATCAAAACCCGTCTTCTGCATCAACTGCACAAGCCCCTGTGAGTGTCCAAACGGGTCGAAGTTGATGGCCGTTGTGGGAGCAACATGGAATTTCTCAGCGAAGTAGTTGCGTCCGGCTTGTATTTGTCTCAGCATCGATTCGCCGGATGGCATGTTGCAGTCGGGCTGGATGTACCATCCGCCCATGATATGCCACTTCCCAGCCTCAACGAGCTTCTGAATACGCGCGAAGAGCGTTGGCTCAAACTGTTCAATCCACTCGTAGAGTACGGCTTCATTGTGGTTGAAGATAAAGTGGTCGAACTTCTCGCAGATATCTGCTGCGGTGCGGAACGTCGATATCGCTGCTGCGGCTCCTTCATCCCACTCCCACATCCACACAGGATCGAGGTGAGCGTTGCAGATAAGATGTATATTTGGCACGAAGTGTATCCTCCATATGATGCTTGTTTAGGTTAGTATAACGCATAGAGGCTCAGTGTTTGGTGCTATTTGACAGTAGTCAAATGCTGCGGCCGTTATTCCATCGCTGGATAATTGCCATCGGTATTACCTGGTATTTTCAACCCGTATTTCCCGTATAATGTACGTACGATAACACTCGATGACCAAGGAGCCCATCATGATAGAACTCACCGAGCGCGCTGCTAAAGAAATCAAAGCAGTCATGGACCAAAACAACGCAGCAGATGCATACCTGCGCGTCGCCGTTGCGGGACACGGCTGCCACGGATTAAACTACCAGCTCGGTCTTGACCCAGAGGTTAGCGAACCTGACACCGTATTTGAAAGTTTCGGCGTGAAAATCGCCATAGATGGCATCAGCCTTAGCATGATGGAAGGATCAACCATCACCTATGTAGAGGCTGAGGATGGATCGGGATTTAGCATAGAAAACCCTAACGATGTGCCTCACGAGTGCGGAGGCGGTTGTGAGGGATGCGGCGGTCACTAATACCGCTTTCCTGCTTGATGAAGAGGAGCTAGGGCATTCGTGTCCTGGCTCTTTTCCTTTTTTATATAGTAGCTAATTACAAAATAGCATCCATGCGCCAGCCGGAGTGAAGCGACGCCGGCCGTTATTGTTGAGCCGCTGGGTTCGGTGCCCAACACATAACGATAGCCATGAACCTAACCGCGATACGTTGGCAATATAGGCTTGACAATACCTTGATTTATCATGCATAATCTCTCCATTAGTAAACCTGCATCCATAGGAAACACGCCATACAGCGTGTAAGGAGGGTGATATGCGCATCACAACTCTGATCGGGATTTGGTTAACGATGCTCATGGCATCGTGTGTGTATTCCGGACAAATCCCGTCCCATATCTATACAGGCGACCAGATTCGACAAGCCAACCCAAACATCGAAAAGTATATCGCTGCAGCGCCTGAGGCTTATTTAGCCGGCAGCAATGGCCCCGATATATCCAATATCATGCATTATCTCACAACCCCAAGCATTGGCGCCGAATCTCATTATGAAAAAACCGGCGACTTAACGATTGCTATACTCGACGGGGCAACCACAGACGAAGAGAAAGCCTTCGCATTAGGTTGGATTACTCACTGGATCAACGACTATTTCGTTCACCCGTTGGTCAACCAATGGGGAGGATGGTTTGAAAGCGACGACACCAGACACAAAAGCCTGGAGATGCTGGAAAACAAATACGTCTACTCAACTAAGTCGATAAAGAAATACAATCCAGAGACAATTCCTGCGGCGATGGAGCAAGACACATACGAGCAGATTTACGAGGCATTTAAGAAAACTTACCCAAACAAATCGGTATATACATCCAGCAGTGCAAGAACCAACTTCCTGCTGTGGTTTCGGCAAGCCAATGGGCTTATCCGAAGTGCCTCGCAGTCATTCATGGAAGCTGCTGCAAAGCCTGATGGGAAAGCAACAAACTGGATCACCTGGGCTGCATTCCCTAATATGCCTTCTGAGAAGCAGTATCAAGACATCATGAAGTTTGCGAAGATCACCGATGTAACGGCTGAGAAGAAGCAGCTCACTGTTAAGATCGATGTCTATGATACAAAACTGCATAAATGGTTCCTAAAACAATGGGATGCGGCACAGGTAAACGCGACACAATACTCCAGGCAAGTATGCGATGTCGCCGCTAGATACCTCGCGGCTGATGCTGCTGGCCGCAAAGCACTGCTGCCTGAGTTTTCTGTGGTGCTGCCGAATGTATCAATAGATCAACCGTATAAAGACTACGACAACAGCAAGATTTACCCTGGCAATGTCAACGCGACTGAGGTCTACTACGAGTGCACTTTTACCGACACTGCCAGCGGTTCGAACAAGCTTGCTGTGGTAAAAGGCACCCAACCGATAAATGTCACGGCGTCTGCTGGGTTTGATGGCGCCAAATCGGGCGACATTAAGTTAGACATCGCAGCGCCGTTTGACACATATAAGTACGAGCTGAAGGTCTCCTTCAAAGACAAAGATGTGCTTAACGACCCTGATCTGAAAGACTACGCTTGGGTTGGTACCGAAGGGCAGTATGGTACATCAGTCGCTATTGATGGCGACAAGAGCTGTAAAGCAGGAGCATCACTCAAGCTAAAAGCGGTCGTTCAGACAGATGCAAAAACCAAACCGCTCATCAAACTGCGCTGGACGAACACTACCACTAAAGCCGCCCTTGGCAGCGGTGAGGACTGCACATTTACATCAGCTCAGATGGGTAAGTTTACTGTCAAAGTGGAAGCATACGGCACAGTGAACCAGAAGGATGTAGTCTTTGCTGATACCGAAGCAGAGATTGAGGTCACTGAACCCGATGTTCAGTTGGACATCAGCGGTGACAACACGACCGAACCAGGAAAAGCGCTGCCTTTGGAGGCTGCCATCAAAGCGGAGTCATCCATCCTGAAGGCGCTTGATGTTAAGTGGACAGATGATGCCGGTAAAACAGAATACGGCAAGGGCAGTAAAATCAACTTTACGTCCCCAAAAGAGGGAAGTTATGTTGTCAGGGCAGAAGCCTTCTGGAAGCCAGATGCCAAAAGCTCAGCCATATCTGTAGGCAGTGACACCATCACCATTACCGTGGGTAAAGGGGTTGTTAGCCTATCTGTAGATGGTGCTAATGTAGGTAATCCGTCTACTGCGATCCCACTTAAGGCCGTATTGAACGGCGTTCCAGCCGCAGAGCTGTCATCGGTGGAGTATGTATGGTCCGACGGCAGCAAGGAAATCGCCAAAGGGGCAACTGCGAGCTTCAAAGCCGATCAGGAAGGCAGTTATGAGCTGACAGTGGAAGCCGTCTCCACCGCTGGAGGGAAAAGGACATCGCTGGCAAAGGCAACGCATACAGTCCAGATCGGTGGAGCTTCAACGGCAGTTGGTGCGATCACCGCTTCCATATCGGGGCTGCCATCTGATGCCATTCAGGGTGGAACGGTGGTATTTGGAGCTGATGACTTCAAAAGCGGCGGAAAACCCTTTGTCTTCGTTGATAATGCTGACGCTCAAGGAATATTAGCGGCAAAGTGGTCTGCGTATTGGCAATCGACCCACAAGGCAGAGTGTGACGCAGCAGAAAAACAAGGCAAATCGGTGGATTCGATCGTGCCTGCCAGGCCGAACGGCTGGGGTGTGGAGTCGATAAAAGTGGTCTGGAAATCCGATCCAGACTTAGGTATCGCTCCAGCGGAGACCATCAATGATGCCAAGACATCCGCAAAACTCTCGGCTGTAGGCAAATATACCGTGTGGGCAGAACTCTACCTAAAAACGGCAAATGGTGTTCAGCCCAAAATGGCTGGCAGCACCGAAAAACGGCTGTTGACTGTTGGTCCGCCTACACTGACTGTTGAGCTAAAACCAACTAAGATCGAACTGAAACCTGGGGAGATCGCTGATGTCCGCGCGGTCATCACCGGCGGTAAGGCACCGTTTGAGTATACTTGGACCGGTGACCATGCCGGTGATGGTGCCGTGGTGAGCACCGTCTCGCGTAAGATCGGCCCATTGCCGCTATCCGTAAGCGTAAAAGACGCTGAGGGAAAAGTGGGGTCCGCCAGCGTTACCTTACGGGTGGCTGGTGTTAAAGCGAAACTAGCTGGTGTCGAAAGCAAAGTGATATACGGCACAAAGGGTTCGTTGGGCAACACGATTGAAGGTGATGATCAACCAGATACGACGGACAAAATCTGTGAACACTGCGGGCAGATACTAGGCTCCAATAACAAATGCATGTGGTGTGTGCTTTCTGCACATAAGGTCACCAAGGAAAACTCACCACCCGACGACTCAGCGAACGGAACCCCATTTGCTGATAAACCTGTTGAGGTCACTCAATCTGTCAGCACGGCAAATGACGGCAGCACACCACCGCCGCCAGCTCCAACCACAAGTGCAAATAAACCAAAAACTTCGCAGACTACAAAGAAAACAACCACAAACAAAACGCCTGTAAAAACACCACAGCGCATGATCATCTGGCAGTCGGAGCCTGCTCTGACCTTCACCCCTCCTAAAAGTGCGGATGGTAAAACTACCGTGCTGTATGACAGGGTAGGCAAGGTGAAAATATGGACAGAGATCCTCGAGATGAAAGACGGAGTATACCAGACGGTTGGTGAAACCGAGCAGGTAGAAATTGATGTGGCTCCGCCAGCGTTTTCAATCTCATTTAGTCCAGATTCTGCCAAAACAGGGCAAGAGGTTAAGGCTACAGTAAAGACCAATCCTGTGATATCCGACAAGCTGTTGAATTACGTGTGGTTCAGCCCGGAATCATCTAACCGCATGGAATACGAAAAGAATGCCAGTGTGATCGGCTTCAAACTGAAAGATGCTAAACCGGTTGAGCTGAATGTGGAAGCGCGTGTGCCATACTTTGGCGATACGCTTGCAGAAGGCATCACCGCCACCTTCACCGGTTCCCAATACCTAATGACTACCAAAGTGACAGGCACCAAACCCCGCGTTTGGAAAGAGGGTGTGGGCTTGGTTGATGTGGAACGCGCATATGCTGTCGATCAGAACGTCACCATTCGCGCGGAATTCGTGGATGATATACCCACAGGCGACGTTCGATACCAGTGGACGGTGAATGACGGAACGACGATGGTATCGTCGGGGTTAGGTAATGAGATCACAGTGTCGCGCCATGAAGTAGGCACCATAGAAGCCACTGTGGTGACTCGTGATGCCGACGGAGCGCCTCTTGGCAGGGCTACCGCAGTGGTCTCTATCACTGTATCTGCCGATGATTTGAAGAAGGCGAAAGATAAGGGCGGTGCAATGAGTTTGGCGCTGTCGGCGCCGAAACAGTCGATCACTGTTGGTGAAAGTCTAAAATTCACGGCTGCCGCCAAGGGTGGAACGGCACCAATCAAATATACATGGTCTGCAGGCTGTAAACCCACCGGCAGCACAGCTGTATATGCAGCGAAGGCCGACGGCAAACAGACGATTACCGTTACCGCGAAAGACGCGAAGGGCAAAGTGGCGACCGCTTCACTGCCCATCACAGTGGTGCCAGCCGGGCTGAACGTGCAGCTATCAGCCGGGAAGACCGCGCTGATGGTCAATGAAAGCACGAGCGTAAAAGTAGTGATATCTGGCGGAAAGGCCCCATATACGCTGACCTGGAGTCCGAACATAGAAGGCCAAGGCAACGAGGTGCGCATGACAGGCGCCGATCCTGGTCCTGCCATTGTTACCCTCAAAGTTGTGGATGCTAAAAAACGGACAGTGACCAAACAGGTCAGTTTCCAGGTCTCAACACTCACGCCAACCCTTACAGGTATTCCTAGTCAAGCGGTGTTGGGCACGCAAGTAGTGGCATCTATTACTTATCCGCAGTCGCCTCCTGGATCCAAGATTAACGCAAAGCCGCTGCCCACTATCTACTGGCACAGCGATCCTCAAGCGAATATGAGCATAAGGCAAAGTGATGGCCCAGGGAACGCCATTACATTTGATACCGTGGGCACCGTGAAGATTTGGGGTGAGATCATCAGCCGACGCGGTAAGCTGATCGGAAAAACAGAGGTGATAAGCTGCAATGTGGTTCCACCAGCGGTCAGCGTGAGCTTCAAGCAGATGGATCAAGGCGTCGTGGAGGCCATCGCAAAAGTGGAACCGGAGAGCTCAATATACTATCTCGACCTCAAATGGATGCGTCCTACAGGCGGCACGATACTAGCTGTGAACAACACGGTATACTCCTTCAAGCCTGGCAGCAGCGATACTGTGGACGTCTACCTTGTGGTGCGAAATAAGGCCACAAGTGCGATGGTCAAGGAGATCAAAGAGTCCTACAAAGCAGCCGGCTCCAAAGAGAAGACAACAGGAAGCACGGCAAGCAGCAAAGACAAGTCATCCACAAGTTCGCCATCGCAGACGACTACATCATCCACTGCATCGGAGTCCGATGCCAATGCACGGTTGGACCAAGCCAGGACGCTGTCGGCAAACGGCAAAATAGAGGAAGCGGTTGAGCTTGTTCAGTCGGTATCTAAACAATTGCCTGAAAGGAGCAGCAGCACCCTTAAAGCCATCTCCAAGGACGCTGTGAACTGGGGCATGACATCGGTCTCCAGCGATCTCGACTTCAAGAGGGCCACACAGCTGCTCGATATCGCCATTAAGCTTGATCCTAACAATGCCGACGCTTCGGCAAAGAAGAAAAGTGTAGTTAAGTGGGCTAACAACTGGGCGGCTGCGCAGGTGTTTGTCGACCAGTTCAACAAGAACATCAACGAGCTGAAGGTCGTGTCTGCCGACAGGATGAACAGCGAGGCACGCTCGCGAATAGAGGATATCCCTGGCACCAAACCGACGGCTTTGATCAATGACTTGAGCGACCGTTATGCCAAGGCGCGAGATCAACACACGCTGCGGCTGCAGCCAAAACGTCTGCAGGTGATGGACTATATGAAGAATAAATCGTATGGTCAAGCACGAACGATCATTGATCAGGTGTTGACATATCGCGTGGTTCCCGAGTTGTATGCTAACCAGAAGCAGGAGTTTGAGGGCTGGCTGGCGACATGCAATGAAAAGACGAAAACGGCTCAATCTGGTTCAACATCCAAACCGCAAAGCAACAAGAAGTCTGGCGGCACACTGGAAGATATCACCAGCGGGCTGGAGAAAATCGGCGCAGTTATCGACGAAATCAACGGAAAGAAGCCAACTAAAACCACGACTCCTGAGCCGACGACACCATCGTCGAATGGTACCAAGCCACCAACCGAAACGACGGCATCAAAACCCACCGTGGTGGTTTCGGTAACCAATACGGCCGCCTGCCAGTTCACTGACACCGCGGCATTCCGGCTAGACAAAGCTGTGAATGTCACGCAGATCATCATATGGTATAGCTGGAACGCGAACGAAACCGAGGTAGCTTACAAACTCTATCGTGGAGGGCAAGAACTGCGCTCTTCACGGTTTGTGAAGGGCGGCACCGATCCCTATCAAAAACAGTGGGGTGATGGTGTCGATGAGCCGCATATGAACCTGCCGGCAGGTGACTATGTGGTGAAGGTCGCCAGCAAACGGATGGCTCAGAATTCTGGCACCAAGGGCAATGGAATGATCCGGGTGGTGACGGGTGGATACCTAGTGCCTCCTAGCAGCG
>CAZFLA010000083.1:0-14855 GCA_964519405.1 uncultured bacterium | reverse complement strand
TAATGACAAAGCTTCCTCACGTATCACCCTCTGGGCCATGGGCCACAGAAGATCGTGCTGTCGAACAAACACACTGCCAATCACAATAACTTCAGGGTTCAAAACATCAATGACGATGGACAGACCCATACCCAGTTCTTTGGCGACAGTTTCATATATCGATAGCGCAAACTGATCGCCCTGCTTGGCAGCCTCTGCAACTTTCTGCGCGTTGAGCTCAGCAAGCTGATCCATGCTTGCACAAAAAGAGACCGTTTGACCGGCTTCTAGTGCCTGCTGCACTCGATATTGTGCCAACCGGGCGATGCCGCCGCCGCTGCAGAAGCCCTCAAAAGAGCCTGCTTTACCGTAGCCCTCTGGCCCGTCTTTTGCGAGGCGAATATGCCCCACTTCGCCAGCCATGTCATTCGTGCCGGAGTAGAGTTTGCCGTTAAGTATCAGCCCGGCGCCTAATCCTGTGCCAAATGTCATGAACACCATGTTTTGGCTGCCTTTGCCAGCTCCCCACTTCCACTCCGCTAATGCACAAGCGTTAGCATCGTTCACCAGCCGCACGGGTATGTTGTATCGCTTGGTAAAGCGCTCCACTATGTGAACCTCATCCCAGCCTGGTAAATTGGGCGGGGCCAGTATCACGCCAGTTCGGCTGTTCAACGGACCTCCGCAGCTTATGCCAATGGCCTGGATCTGGCTGATATCCAGCTTATTGCGAAGCAGTATCTGCTCGGTGTTCTGCTCAAACTCAACGAGGGTGGGTTCGGCACCACCCTCTGTATACGTCGGAAATGGTATTCGGTCGCAGATTGTTACCGTATCGCCGGAGGTACTGCCTAGCACCACTGCGCATTTGGTACCACCAACATCGTAACCTAACAGATAACCATCCATACTAATGCATCACCTGTGCCTTATGCTGCAGCAGTGTCCACCACTTCCTATAATCACGTAATGAATATGGCGGTTTACCAGTCAGGAAGTAGTTATGCCCAGAGCCATTTTCGGATTTCCAGCAGATAAGCCGCATGCCTTGCGTTTCAGTGCTAGGAAGCGTGGCAACACAAATCGCGGAATCGGCAGGGACTGTGGCATGGGAATCGCAGATCACGCGATCCGTCTCCACATCTATCACTTTATACTTCACATCAACAGACTGGCGGATATCACTGCAGGCGATCAGCTTCTGCACACCATCTTCGGGTTCACTCAACGCCATGATAAGCGGTTGTTGTGACTGCTTGATGGTATGGTAGGCTCGCTTTTTGTCGAAGTAGTAGTCCACCACTGCGTCGGATATCTCTGGAGCGCCGTCAATGATATTCCACCAAATAATGCCGGTTCTGCGCCACTTGGTCATGCGGAAGCGTTCGATAAAGAACTTCATGGCTTCGGCTTGCGATATCTGACTGGCTTCCGAGAATTCCTCGAGGTTATCCGGTACCTGTCCAAACAGCACGCGGACATGACTCGCCATCAGCTCTATGCGGTAATCAAACAGATCGATGCCCGGTACTGGCGAGATACTGTGCAGTATCCACTCCTTATTGTTTTGGTATGGCCACAGATACTCAGGGGAAATAAACTTCTTCATGGATTCGGGCGAGGGACATCCATGGTAGCCTGTTTCACTCGCGAAATGACAGATGTTGTTTTGGTAGAAATCGCCCTTATAGTAGTCGCGCGGCCCCCAGAGGTGGTCTTCCGACATCGCATTACTGCCATTTTTATAAGCCACTTCGTCAATATACGGCGAGCTGGGGATGTATGGAGCAGATGGCACCTCTTCACGCAGTACCTGCGGAAGCAGCTTGCGCGTGAGGCTGTTGGTGTTTGGATCCACATTGTCGGCTACATAGCCGTAGTCGCACTCATTGTCTCCCGACCACAGCGCGATGCAGGCATGCTGGCGCAGTCGGCGCACAACCTGTCGTGCCTCAACCTCAAGCCGTGCCTGGAATTGGGCATCGTTGGGATAGGTGCCGCAAGCCATGCTAAAATCTTGCCAGATCATAATGCCTTTGCGGTCGCAAAGGTCGTAGAACAGGTTGTTTTCATACACATTACCGCCCCAACAGCGGATCATGTTGCAGCCGATGTCCTCTACCAGCTCAAGCATAGCCGGGATACGCTGCACGTCGCGAGAGTGATAAGCATCCGCGGGAACCCAGTTCGTGCCAAGCACAAACAGCTTTTCCCCATTCACGATAAAGCAAAACTCACCGCTGCCATCTTTATCGGTGATGCTCGTTCGGTCTAGTTCTACGGTTCGGATACCATGAGCAAATGTCATGGTGTCAATCACTTCGCCGTTTTTAATGAGCTCCACAGTCACCTTGTATAGTGACTGGTCGCCGCGCCCTCTAGGCCACCACAGCAGCGGATTTTGGATGCCGACACCAAGTTTACCAGCGTCATACAGCATCGGTAATTTGGCTTCAAAATGCGATTCCCCACAGCTTCCGCTGACAGCTATTTCATAATGATCGCAGATCATCATATCGGTCTTCGCTTGGTAGTTCAGGCAAAGATATGCACTGTTATGATCTGGTGAGATGCTCATGGTGCGCAGGTAGACGTGTTCCAGACGCTCTTTGGGACGGTAGCGCAGCGTGACAGGTCGCCAAACTCCTGCCGATACGGCACGCGGCATGATATCCCAACCATACATATGCGCCGCTTTGCGCACGAACAGCGAATCGTAGTTGGAGCCCAATGCGCGCAATAAAGCAGGATAGTCGTATTTCTTGGCCTCAAGTACCGCAGGACGGATGTGTATGAACAGCTCGTTGCTAGGCTTAAGTAAGCCATCCACATTGAAGCAGTATTCAATCAGCATGTTGTCTGTGCTGGCCAACAGTGATCCGTTCAGGTAGATATCAGCATAACAGTCCAAACCTTCGAACAACAGCTCGGGCTGCATACCGGGGATATCTGAGGCTTCAAACTCGGTGAAATACCAGATATGGTATTTTTCATACTTGAACAGCTCAACCATGTTCATGCTGTAGTAGGGATCACCGATAATGCCGTTATCTTGCAGGTCAAGTTCGAAGTTGCCCGGTACGGTACACGGATAAACACACATACCAGAGGTCATCAACTGATGCGCATTTGTGCAGCATGCGTTACCTTTCTCTGAATAGGCAAATTGCCATTTACCACCAAGGTCAAACGCATGCTGGTGCTTACGAAAGTTCATAAATCCGGCTCCAATAATGAATAAGTATATGTAAAGTTATGGCAGCTCTTTAAGCAGCGGCCTTAGCTCGTAGTTACGATGCCGCCAGTTTTGCAGCCATGGTTCGATGTCAACTGTCTGCATGGGATTCCATACGCGTTCCGCCAAAGCGGGCAGACGTGTACGCAGGGCTGTAAAGCCGTAGTCAGGTTCCATACCCCACGAGCACATCCCTGCACCAATCACATTCTTACGCCGATATGTCATCAGCCCAAAGGGATTTGCTTTGCTGTGCTTCATGAAGTGCTCCCAGCGCCACATATTCCATTTAAGAATACTCTCGGGCGGCCAATGCTTTGTGGGAACAATGTAGTTTGGCTGCCATGATGTGTTGATGACTTGGTAACCGGCATCAATAAGCGCAAGCGGAAGCTCGTAATAACACTCGTATTCCATCACGATGATATCACGTGGTATTTCTACAGCGCCATCAACCTTGAAGCCCTCCCAGACGATTGTCTGTTTTCCATGGCTGACGACAAGCTCATTCATCCGCACGATAAAATGCCGATACAAATCCTCAACACTTGGCAGGTTGTGATCGAGCATATACTGCTTGCAGTGCTTACAGCTCAGCCAAGCCACCTTGTTGACCTCATCTCCGCCGAGGTGGATGTATGGGCTGTGAGGGAAAAGCTGACAGAGCTCACCGATGACCTCGCTCATGAACTGGTATGTGCTTTCCTTGCCAGGGCAGATGGTGCAGTCAGGCGATGTGTTTGCTAAGCCAGGATGCAATAGGGCTTCTGCATCGGCCGCTGATACCGTCGAATCGGCTTCGTTGCCTACCACATCGGGCAGAATATGGGCTAGCCACTTGCTGTGTCCAGGCACATCCACCTCAGGGATGATGGTGACGCCATGCTGCCGGGCAAACACGTCTAGTTCCGTAAGCTCTTTACTGGTGTAGTGCCTGCCGGGTGTTGGCAGCTGCGGATACTTGCTGCTCGGAAGCGTCCAGCAGCCATCATCCGTGAAATGCAGATGGAGGTAGTTGATTTTGTACCACCAACAAAGCCGCACGTAATCATACAGAACCTTTATTGGATACCAATGTCCAACGACGTCAACCATCACGCTGCGAAACTCTGTTTTGGTGTCATCTGCGATGTGGCATTTTGGGAATGATATGGATGTAGGAGTGACTTTAGCCATTTGCAGCAGGCTGGCGATTGCCCACACGTGCCCATTATTCCGATTGCCGGCTATGTCCACATACTCATCGATGTCGATGGTATACCGATCGGACGTGTAGCGCAGGTTTGGACGCAGCAAGATGTCGTTGGCGGCTTCTTTATAATGGCGCACCTTGATGAGCGGCCCACCCATTTCCACTATTTTCTTCTGCAGTAAATCGGCCGCAGCTTTCGCTCCTTGGCGGAACACAATATAGTTGTCGGAGGTAACCGTAACGGCACCTTCGCATACTTCCACCTGCTGCGGTGCGGGTATGATGGGGCGATAAGTCACCTGCTGGTTAGCCTCTAGGTTGATCTTCAGCATTTTAGCAAGCTGAGCGTTAAGCCCTGCCCATTGAAGTTTCCACGCATCGGCATCAACTTTGCCCTTGATGTTCCACGTGCGTTCCGCGAGGGCGGGCAGACGCGGCATCAGCACTTCCAGCTCTTTTTCAGGGGTGATGCCCCAAGAACACATGCCTCCGCCAACAACCTGTGCCGTCGGTTGAACTTCCAAGCCATCGGGGTAAGCTTGGCTTTGATCCCACCAGTGCTCCCACCGCCAGATATTCCAGCATAGAATGTGCTCGCTGGGCCAACTTGCCGTAGGCACGATGTATAACGGCTGCCAACTGGTGTTCACCAGCTGGTAGCCAGCATCTATGAGTGGTCCCGGAAGCTCATAGTGGTTTTCAAACTCCATCACGATGACGTCTTTAGGTATTTCTACCTGCCCATCTGCTTTGAAACCTTCCCAAACAATTGTCTGTTTATGATGCTGCTTGACCATTTCATTAACCCTGGCGATGAAGTGCCGGTATAGCTCCTCGACGTTGGGTATGGAGTGCTTCTGCATATATTGTTGGCAATGGACGCAGCTTTCCCATGATGTCTTGTTGACTTCATCGGCCCCAATATGGAGATAGGGTGTTTCCGGGAAGATATCGCACAACTCATCAATCACTTCGCCGATGAACTCATATGTGCTCTCACGGCCAGGGCAGATCGCATCGTTAACCTCTTGACCCGTCATGCCAGGATGTATCAGTGCATCATCCCCATCGGCAGCCTGAATATCGGTTGGTTTTTCGTTGGCAACTAACTCGGGCAGCGCGCGGATCAAAGCGCGGCTATGGCCTGGCACATCCACCTCGGGAATGATCGTAACACCATGAGAACAGGCGAACTGATTAAGATCCTTAAGCTGCTGTTCAGTATAGAATTTATCGATGGTTGGCAGAGTGGGATGGCTGCGGCTTGGAAGCGTCCAGCTTTTGTTATCGGTGAAATGCAGGTGAAGATACTTGACCTTATACCACCAACACAGCCGGGTGATGTCATACAGGTTATCTATAGGGTGCCATTCACTCGATAGGTCGATCATCACGCTGCGAAAGGCACCTGACGGCTTATCCTTGATATAACATCGGGGTATTGTGATGGTCTCTTTGGTAATGACAGCTATTTGCAGCAGTGTGGCATATGACCAGTAGATACCATGGTTTGGGTGGCCACTAATGTGTACCTGCTCATCAGCATCAATGGTATAACCGTCAGCATCTCCGCGGCTTCGGTAACTGAGTTTAATGTCGCCAGCAACCGGTCGGTATGCAGTCACAGCCAGAAATGGGCCGCCCATTTCCACAATGAGCTGCTGCAGAATTAGGGCATCGGGCTTAGTACCTGTGGTAAAGACAATACTGTTTGATGATGTAATTGTGATGTCGCCACCACGATCGGTAATGTGAGCAGGCGATGGGATACATTCTAATCGGCTCATGGCATGCGACCCTCCATTCCCACAGATATGCAGAGATCATTAGCGAACTCACATCGGTGCGTTTGGAGTGATGCAGATCAAACCAAACGCTCCGATGAACTTCATCAACCGCTTATGGCGTTTTGAATAGCTTGGCTAACCGTGCATTTTGATACTGATAGTACTTGTTCCACACTTCGTAGTTAACTTCCTGCGTGGTGTTCCAAGTTCTTTCAGCGACTGCGGGGACTCTGGGCAGCAAAGCCTCAATTTCTGGGCTTGGCTCCATTTCCCAGGCACACATCCCTGCACCAAGCACTCGCTTCATTTTGCGCACGTTGATGCCGTTTGGAAAGGCCTTGCTCTGGTTCCACCAGTGCTCCCATCGCCAGATATTCCACTTAAGAATATGGTCGGCAGGCCAACTGACAGTTGGCACGATGTACAATGGCTGCCAACTGGTGTTGATGAGCTGATATCCAGCATGAAGCAGAGGCGTGGGAAGCTCGTAGTGGTTTTCGAACTCCATCACGATGATATTTCGGGGGATATCGACTTTCCCTTTGACCTTGAAGCCTTCCCATACAATCGTCTGTTTGCCATGCTCTCTGACAATGTTGTTCATACGCACAATGAAGTGCCGGTAGAGCTCTTCCACATCGGGTAGGTCGTGCTGCTTCATATAGCTCTGGCAGTGCACGCAGGTGGTCCAGGGAGCTTTGTTTACCTCATCGGCACCGATGTGTATATAGGGGCTTTCAGGAAAGAGATCGCACAGGTCGGCGACGACTTCCTTCATAAACTCGTAAGTCGATTCCCGTCCTGGGCAGATCGCACTAGCCGCTTCGTTGCCCGTCATGCCGGGGTGTATCACACCATTGCTATCTGTTGTCGGTTTCGTGCTGGCAGACTCGTTGCCCACCACCCTGGGAAGCGCTTGGACTAATGCCAGGCAGTGCCCCGGCATATCAACTTCAGGGATGATCGTGACACCATGCTGCTGAGCAAACCGGTTGAGCTCCTTCAGCTCCTCCGTGGTGTAACTGCGCTTTGGAGTAGGCAGTTTGGGGTAGCGCTTATTTGGCAGGGTCCAGCTTTGGTCATCGGTAAAGTGCAGGTGCAGATACTTAATCTTATAGAACCAACACATGAGAACTATGTTGTAAAGATATGTAATGGGGTGCCACTTTCGGGCCAGGTCAATCATCACACCGCGATATGAGCTATCGGGGTTATCTTTGATCTTCAGCCGAGGTATGCTGATGCCTGCAGGGGTGATGGTAGATATCTGCATCAGGCTGGCGATGGCCCAGTTCAAGCCCTTATCGGGAACACCAATGAGGCTGGCGCTGTCACTGACATCTATAGAGTAACCTTCCTGGGTGTAGTTGCCATTTACGGCAATTTGAATATCGCCAGGAGCTACTCGATATGGTGTGACAGGGATTTTGGGACCGCCGAATTGCATAATCTTTTCTTGAAGCATGAGTGCATACGGTTTTGCATGTGTTTTAAACACGATGTTATTAGCGGGTGTGACCATAAGGACATCATCTTTGTCCTCAGCGATGTAAGAAGGTGCGGGTATAAGTGGTACGCGGCTCATATATATGGCTCCTGTAGCTTTGGAAATAATAATACGTAAATGAATGCTACCATGCATGAAAGCGACAAGAAAGGCTTCCATTTAGCACTATATCACAGCAAAATGTAATTATCATTACACATATACATGCTGTATTAACCATGTTACTATTATGCAATAAAACGTATATCAGGTGTGTTTCGGTGGGGTGCTAATGGGATATAACTGAAGAAGCGGTGTCGCCATGGGTAAACACCATGGCGACAAGAGCCATTAACTGGAGACGGTTTCAGGAGGTGCAGCCTCCTGAACCAACGACGGGATAAGCAACGGCACCGGCAGCACATAACTCGGCAGTGTATTTTGCCGTGTTACCGTAAGCTCAACGGCCAACCTTACTGCTAACTCGCCGGCACGGCGGAAGTCGGGACTAGTGGTCACAAAGTCACGCGGGTATCCCTGCATGGTGAGGTTGTCAAAGCCGGTGACGATAAACTGCTTGGGAATGTCGATGCCCATTTCACGGGCCAAACGGATACACATCACCGCCCAAGGGTCATACAGCGAAATCAACGCATCCACAGCACCCGGTTCTTGCTGCACCCTGCGCAGGAAGCTGATCAGCGCCGATGTGGGGTCGGTTTGAAACTGAAGGTCATCAACCACCAAGATATCTTCACGATGGAAGACAATACCGAAGTCACGCAGCGCATCACGGTAACCTTGATAGCGCTCTTTGGTCGATCTGTGCATCAGCAGATTGGTTTCGTCGGCATCGGCGATATCCATGAAGGCAATCCGCTTCCGACCCTGTTTTACGAGATACTCGGTCATATCGTATCCCGCTTGATAGTTATCGAAAAGCACACTCGCGCGGCGCTGTTCCGGGTAGGCGATATCTACCAGCACAATTGGGATATCGCGAAATTCGGTGCGCAGATAGTCGCGGGCCATCTGCTTACGCGTGCGTGTGGTGGGCAAGAGCACCAATGCGCGGCAGCCGGCTTCCACCAGGCGCTTAACCTGAAGGTGCTCCAGCTCATATCCACCGTCGGAGTTAGCCATCACCACATGCATTTCGCGGCGCCGGGCAGCACGCTCTACACCCTGGTAGAAGCGCAGAACGGTCTCATTCTTTGGGCTGTAGGCCACCAATCCCAACATTTCTGGACGGCTCATCAGCGCTTGGCGGGTGACATAGCAGCCGCTGCCCCGGCGTTTACTGATCCAGCCTTCCAGCTCCATTTCGTTAAGCGCGTGCACCACGGTGGTGACTGCGACGCCATACAGCCGTGCCAGTTCGCGGGCTCCAGGCAGTCTTGCGCCGGCAGCCACTCGTCCGTTGAGTATGAAGTCAAACCGGATCCGGTTCATCACCTTTTTGTGTAGGGGTGTAGCCATGTGTGCCTCCAGAATCATCTGGTAATTGTATTCATTTATCAAATAGTAACACAATGACAGATATTTACAAGAGCATATAGCATGGTAATTGTATGATTTTATGGCAATTTCAGTTCACATTCGCGAGCAGTATATAAATACTAACGATATTATAATGAATTTATCAAGTATTTGGCTGGATTGTGTTAGTTAGGAGCCAATTGTGCTGTGATTAGCGCTATGAAGTTCAATTCCATTGAAAGGGAACCTATACGCATATGAATACAGCAAAAATAACAGTTACTGCGGCAAATATTGCAACAGATTCGCATAGCAGCACAATCATCTCATCGGTCATTTTGGTGACGCATTCTGCTCTACTCCTAAATACTAACCTCGTTAAACTGCAACGGTATTCTCAGCAGCATCAGGGGTTAAACAAATGATATCCATATAGGCCACACGTGCCTACATGGATATCATGATTTTATAGGATTGGTGAATGCTTGTTACGGCTTTACCACTGCATCACGACTTTGATGACACCGCTGCTGCGATCATGCATGATGCGGTATCCCTCCTCGAATTCATCCGCAGAGATCCGATGTGTGATCAGCCGATCAAGCGGAAGTTTGCCTTCTGACGCGATCTTCGCCGCTTCCGGCCAAGCGCCTGCGCTGGCATTGCTGCTGACAAGCGTAACTTCGCGCCACAAGAAGTGGTTCCATGGAGTGATTGGGCACGAGCTGCCGTAGTCACCCACCTGCAGAACCTTACCGCGTTTTGCCACGATCGCCAGTGAAGCGTCCATGGCGGCTCCAGAGCCAGATGCCTCCACAACGACAGGAAACTCCTGACCGGCTCTGTTGCGAACCTCACGCACGAGGTCGCCGCTGAAATCATGGTAGTTCAACACATGCGCGGCACCAAATTCGCTGGCGATTTCCAGCCGATTGCTGCGTCCGCCAATGGTCGTGACCTGCATCCCTCGCTGCGCAAATAAGCTCGTTAGCATCAAACCAATGGGGCCATCACCAAAGACAAGCACAGCACTTTTGGATACGCTGCCAAGCCGGTTGAGCGCATGAACAGATACCGCCAACGGCTCAACCAATGCCAAAGTGTCGAACGGTATTGATTCAGAGACCGGCACGACATTGGCCGCTTCGGTGACGAGATACTCGCCATATCCACCTGGATGCTCGAAACCAACCTCCAGCCCGTCCGTCCACACGTTTTCAGCGACGCATCGCTTGCCAAGAAGCGCCTTATCGACATTACTGCCAACTGCGTCGACCGTCCCCGACCATTCATGGCCAGGAATAGCCGGAAAGCCCGTTCGCTCCCATCCGGCAACCATCTGAAGGTCCGTCGCGCAGATACCTACGGCGCCTGTTTTGATTCTGACCTGACCTGGCCCCGGTTCGGGTGTGGGCATCTGCAGCATCTCTAGCCGGCCAGGTGCTGTATTGACTATGGCTCTCATGGGTTGATGATGACCTTATTTCGCTCTGGCGTGCCCATGACCTCAATAGCCTTGTGAATCTCTGAAAGAGAGAAGCGGTGCGAGATAATCTGTTCGATGTCGATCAGCCCAGTTTCCATTAGCCGAATGGCTTTGCTCATCGCCAAAGGCGTGGTTCCGAAACTGGCGTCCATGCGTCCCTCTAGGAAGTGCGTAAGCCCGCCGTCCAACTCGAATTTCTCGTGTGTGGTGATGCCAAACACATTCCATTTGGTGCCGCGGCGGCGAAGGTCAACCATAAGCTTAACGGCCTGGATAGGGCCAGCAGCCTCTACCACGAGGTCTGGACCATTCGGGATGATTTCATAAACACGCTTTTTGGCGTCCTCTTTGGCTGGGTTGATGACGTGGGTAGCACCAAGCTTAATGGCGTGAGATAACGCATATTCGCTGGTGTCGATGGCGATCAACCGACCAGCGCCAGCCGCTTTGGCGACCATCATACACAGCAGCCCGATACTGCCCACACCGATGACAACCACATCGTCACCGATATGCATATCGCTGTACTGGATGACACCCTTCCACGCGCCGGAGAGCGGTTCTGTCACAGCGGCGGCATCAAAGCTGAGGTTTGTTGGTTTTGCGAACAGCGTGTTTTCTTTGGTCTTCATATATTCGGCAAAAGCGCCTGGCCATACATCCTCAGGACCGTCACCGCCGGTAGTGAAAGCGTGTTCGCAGTAATGCGAGTTGTTGGTTCGGCAGTTATCACAGTATCCGCAATAACCAGATGGCTGAACGATAACCTCATCGCCTACCTTAAAATGCTGCATGCCAGGACCGACTTCACACACCACACCGCTAGGCTCGTGACCTACGATAGCTGGGAATGTGACATTTCGTCGGATGCCTTTAATGGCTTTATAATCGGTGGCACAAAATCCGCAGGACTTTATTTTAACGACGACTTCGCCATACCCCGTGGCGTGGGGCATAGGGATGTCTTCAAGTTCGAGTTTGTTGAAGTCTTTGAGAACGGCTGCTAACATGGATTACTCCTTAAATTGGGCTGCGAAGCTCAGGCTGATTATGTTATACCGTGACGATGCAGTAAAGGCAAACAGGTATGTGAGTATCTGCTGTCAAACTAGTAGTTCGTCACATATGTGCACTATTTGCATCCTATTAACGTTTCATAAATGTCATATTATGCTGATTACCGAATGACATATAACCAAGTCCAAGCATAGTGACCTATGGGTAGAATAGCATAATAGAATTCACATGGTAAAGCTGAGCCGCGCGGTAGTGTAGATAATCACCTGCGACCTAGGCTGCCGACTGCGATCCACACCACAGGCTGAACAGCAACACGGTGCGAGCGATTATACACGGTATCATGGCGATTTTGCGATTGGCTCTGATGGATCAAATTAACTATGGAAGAGGGTAAGCTGCCCCTTGGCAGGCAGTATGAGCTGCCAAGGGGCTTAACAATAAAGGTAACTAGTAACTGCGGGCGAAGAAGACCACTTTATTGGTGGTTCGGCCGGTGAGCACACACGGCCCTTCGGTACCAGGCTGATCAAACGGGATGCAGCGGATGGTTGCTTTCAGTTCTTCTTGAACCTTCTGCTCATCCTCACGGCTGCCGTCCCAATAGCACTTGGCGAAGCCAGTTTGAACAGCGGCGGTGAGCTCCTCGTAGTTGTTCACCCAGGTGATGTGCTCATCACGGAAAGCCAAAGCTTTCTGGAAGAGGCTATTCTGGATGTCCACCAGAAGCGCCTTAACCGTGTCGGTAAGGCCCTCCTGCGGTACAAAGCTCTTACCCTCTTTACCGGGTTTGTCGCGGCGAGCCAGCGCCACAGTGCCTTTTTGAACATCCTTAGGACCAACTTCAACACGTACCGGCACGCCCTTGCTTTCCCATTCGTTGAACTTGAAGCCGGGGCTAACCTGGTCACGGTCGTCGATCTTGAATCGGAACTGGCCTTTCCAGTCAGCCGAGATGCGGTCAATGGCTTCCATGACAGCCGCGCGTTCCTCGTCCTTGCGGTAGATAGGAACAACCACCACCTGAATAGGTGCTAAAGCTGGCGGCAGAACCAATCCCTCATCATCGGAGTGAGCCATGATCAACGCACCGATCAGCCGAGTAGATACACCCCAACTGGCGGTATAAGCATACTCTAGCTGGTTATCCGGCGTGGTGAATGTGATATCAAAGGCTTTGGCGAAGTTCTGCCCTAGGTTGTGCGTGGTTCCTGCTTGCAGAGCCCGGCCATCCTGCATCATCGCCTCAATGGCGTATGTGGCGACAGCACCGGCGAACTGCTCTTTTTCGGTCTTTTGGCCAACGATCACCGGCAGCGCCATGATCTTCTCGGCAAAATCCGCGTATATTTTATGCAGCACCATCAGTGCTTCGTCGTTAGCCTCTTGTGCTGTGGCATGAGCGGTATGTCCCTCTTGCCACAAAAACTCCGTGGTGCGCAGGAAGGGGCGAGTGCGCATTTCCCAGCGTACGACGTTGGCCCATTGGTTTATGAGAACCGGCAGGTCGCGCCAGCTTTTGATCCACTTGCTGAAGCTGTTGCCGATGATAGCTTCACTGGTCGGTCGTACGACCAGCGGTTCCACTAAATCCTCGCCACCGCCCTTAGTGACCATAGCCACCTCAGGCGCAAAGCCTTCAACGTGCTCCGCCTCTTTTGTTAAGAAGCTAAGCGGAATAAATAGTGGGAAATAGGCATTTTGATGCCCGGTTTCCTTAATGCGTTTGTCCAGTTCGCTGACGATGTTTTCCCAGATAGCATATCCGTGTGGTCGGATGACCATGCATCCGCGGACAGCAGAATAGTCAGCCATCTCGGCAGTCTGTACGATGTCGAGATACCACTGGCTGTAGTCTTGGCTTCGCGGGGTGATTCCCTCTTTAGGCAAGGTTCGATTCCTCCTGTGAGCCCCTCCTACCCTTGGGGGGCGTAATTACACACAGTTATTGTACGTATTAAGGCGGCCATACGCCATAAATCGACGAAATCGGTGCAGTTTACGGTTACACAGGTATCTGGCGTGGTATAATTTGCTTAGCAATAAGGATTACATTGTCATCGACTATAGGTACACTATGAGAATATCTCCTGTATTTCGCTTTATGAAGTATGGCATCAGAACGATCCTATTGAAAAAGAAGGAGCCGATACTCGGAACCATCATCTTAACTGACCGCTGCAACCTCAGCTGCAAACACTGCGCGGTGAACAATGTCCATTCGATCATCTACCCATACAGCCAGATCCGCCGCGAAATGCAGGTGCTGTATGACATGGGTGTGCGGATCCTCTTTTTCAGCGGTGGGGAGACCTATCTCTGGACGCACAGCGGAAAGGGCCTTCGCGATCTTGTGATAGAAGCGAAACAGATGGGCTTTGTGGTGGTAAATATCGCGACAAACGGCACATTCCCCTTAGATATTCCTGAAGCGAACCTGGTTTTACTGAGCGTTGATGGTGACCGTGAGACGCACGACAGCATTCGCGGCGAAACATACGATATGGTGCTGCATAATCTGCGAACTGCAACCGCAGGCAATATCCTCATCTATACCGCTCTCAATAAGCTAAACAAGCATGCCATCCGCGATGTCTGTGAACTTGCCAAAAATGAGGAGAATGTCCGCGCGGTTTCGTTCAATCTGCATACGCCATACCCAGGCACCGAAGCACTGAGCCTCAGTCAAGAGGAGAAGGTCGCTTGTTGCGACGAAATCGTGCAGTTGATGAAGGCTGGCTACCCCATCCTGAACCTGAGGAGCGTGTTTCCATACCTTGTGAACAACAAGTTCCCAATGCCGTGTCACCAATGCGTGGTGATAGAGAATGGGGCGATATCGGAGTGTGCGCGATGCATCAGCTATGATGGGTTATGTGAAAAGTGCGGTTACCTGTTTGTTGCCGAATACACGTTGATATTCAGCGGCCATATTCCCGTTGTGTGGGATATGCTGCGCACGTACCCGAAGTATATATAAAACATATAGGTATAGCCAAAGCATAATAGCGATGATACCGTGGGTTTTTCGCAACGGCAGTAAGAGCAGTTAGGTGGGCTTATGATTACCCGTCTGAACCAATGGTGATGTGGCATCCATGCGCCGGCCGGAGTGAAGCGACGCCGGCCGCTCTTGACAAGCCGTGCGGTGCAGGAACCCGCACTGGACGCAGTTCCCGGAGCGCCAGCTCCCG
>CAZFLA010000082.1:0-15054 GCA_964519405.1 uncultured bacterium | reverse complement strand
CATGTCATCATCTATATGCTTTCGTATGCAGTCTTGGGCACAGCAAGTGCCGTTGCAGTGTGGACGCTGCTGTCTGCTAAGAAGATAGGTGCTGCTCAAGTTGCCTTGCTGGAGGCGCGTGCGCGAACCATGGTGACGGTTGGTTTTCCCTTACTGACCACAGGCTTCATCCTGGGCGCATTCTGGGCAAAAATCGCTTGGGGTCATTATTGGAGTTGGGATCCCAAGGAGACTTGGGCTTTCATTACATGGGGTGTGTACCTGGCCTACCTGCACCTCTATCAAACCAAAAAGATGAGTGTGAAGCTCAGCCTTGGCATCATATCTGCTGCATTCATCGTGATACTCATGTGCTGGTTTGGCGTGACTTTTCTGCCAACAGCAGCCAGCAGCGTGCATGTATACAGCAAATAGCCCTAGTCGATAAACAGAGCAGGTATATACCCACCAGACCTTTATAGACTGCAGGAATTGATGTGGATAATAGCGAATTGTACAAATTGAATCGTTCGGTAGGAGGCTTTATTCAGGTGCGCCATATATTACGTCTCATGATCTTGTCGTTCATGCTCTGCTGCGTTATTTCCGGTGCCTTATTGGCAGCAGATGCTGGTAATACGAATATCTCAGAGCAAAAGAAGTCTTGGCCAAGTGCCGTCGTCGCGATGCGATTATCAGGCGCCGACTGGAACAAGCTCTCCGGCCAATATCCGATACTTTGCGACTGGGTGATGCAGGACACACAAGGCAACCCAGAGAAGCTGATCAGCGCACAAGATGGGTATGCCACTGAGAAAGCGATCATCGATGGCGTGACGCGCACACTAGGTGCCGACGGCAAAACGCTCGCAGCCTCTGCGGCTGCAAGCAGTAACTCAGAGCAGCGTCTCGCGATTTACATCAAAGCTTGTGAGCTGCGCCGAGCGATGCGGTTGAAGGCGCTTAAGGATAAAGGGATATCATCATTTATCTATTCTAAGCACTATAACATGGGTGGGTCGCACTACGCCTATACAGAAGGCCAATCGGATGCGCAATCCGAACGCAACTTCCTACCTGGCGGAGCTTTATGCCGACTGCGTATCGACGGCCTGTATGGGGTAGAAGACACACTTGTGAAAACAGATCAAGGCGTCATCAGGAACCCGGATGTGTCGTGGGATGGCAAGCGGATTTTGTTCTCGATGAAAAAAGCTGATGTGACCGACGACTACCACCTGTACGAGTATGACCTCGCCACGGCCAAGACCCGACAGTTAACCCAAGGGTTAGGCTTTGTCGATTACGAAGGCTGCTACCTGCCAAGCGGTGACATATTGTTCAACAGCACCCGGTGTATACAGACTGTGGACTGTTGGTGGACCGAAGTCAGCAATATGTATACCTGCAACAAAGATGGTTTGTATATGCGCAGGCTGACGTTCGACCAGGTGCATGATAACTTCCCGACAGTGATGCCCGATGGTCGTATTGTCTATACCCGGTGGGAATACAACGACAGAGGCCAGCTGTTCCCTCAACCGTTGTTCCAGATGAACCAAGACGGCACCTTCCAGACGGAATTTTATGGCAACAATTCGTGGTTTCCTACCACCATATTGCATGCTCGCGGTATTCCTGGAACCACTCAGATAATGGCCACACTAACGGGGCACCATTCGCACCAAGCCGGCAAGATAGCGATTATCGATCCCGCTAAGGGGCGACAGGAAAATGAGGGCGTTCAGCTAGTTGCTCCCGTTCGTGATACACCAGCCGTGCACATTGACTCGTATGGGCAGGACGGCGATCTATTTGATTATCCCTATCCGATAACTAATAACCAATTCTTGGTCAGCTTCCTGCCAAAAGGTGCAGCTGCTCCGCAGCCGCAAGCTTTTGGCATTTACCTCATGGATACTAACGGCGGACGCGAACTGTTGTGCTGGGACAACAAAATATCCAGTAACCAGCCTATTCCATTAAAGGCTCGGCCAATGCCGGTTATCAAGCCCAGTGCTGTTGACTACACCAAAAACACGGGTGCATATTACCTACATGATATTTACTCGGGACCAGGCTTGAAGGGCATACAACGAGGCACAGTGAAGAAGCTGCGCGTTGTTGGCCTTGAGTATCGAGCTGCTGGTGTTAAGGCGAACTACAACGCGGGACCGGCAGGTTCGGCAACGGTGAGCACTCCGGTTGGAGTAGACAACACCAGTTGGGATCCTAAGACTGTGCTTGGTGAAGCAACAATCCACGAAGATGGCAGCGCTATGTTCGAGGTTCCTGCGCGGCGTCCGGTCTATTTCCAGGCCGTCGATGCTAAGGGTGAAGTCGTTCAAACCATGCGGAGTTGGACTACTCTGCAGCCCGGCGAAAAGTTCAGCTGTATGGGATGCCATGAGCCCAAGAACAGCGCGCCTTTCAGCACATCAGGACGCAGTATGGCGATGAAGAGCGGTGTGGAACAGCTCAAGCCATTCCTGCGACGCCCGGTTCGTGGGTTTAGCTTTACCAAAGAGATCCAGCCGATTCTTGATGCACATTGCATCAAGTGCCATGATAACCGTGCTGAGCGAATGGTTGTCGGCCAAGTCCCTGACTTTAAAATTGGGGAAGCACAAAGCCTGTCACCAAAAGGTGCTGATTGGTTCTACACAACAGATAAGCCCAAATCGGATTGGTATATTGCTAGTTATAAGCCGACAGGATGGCTTCAGGCTCAAGCCGGATTTGGCATGAACGATATTGAGGGTGGACTAAAAAACAAATGGAATACGCCCGATATATGGATGCGCCGCGAATTTGATGCATCAAACAGCAAGAGCATAGGCGATCTGGTGTGTGTGCTCAGCCATGATGAGGATGTGCAGGTATACCTTAACGGCGTGGAAATTCTTCGTAGAGAAGGGTTTATCACCAACTATCAGACGGTGTTAACTGACCCGTCTGCTAAGGCTGCGTTGAAAGACGGTCGAAATGTGCTGGCTGTGCATTGCAGCCAGACAATAGGCGGTCAGTATATCGACGTCGGTTTGTATGGATGGACAAGGAAAAAACGCACCACCCGTCCTTTCAGTCTGTTAGGAATGCCTATTCCCGGTGATCCGGTGCGTCGGTTTACAGATAGTTATATCTCGCTGACAGAAAGCGGCACATCAAACCCAATGGTTAATTGGGTAAGTCCTCAAAGTGCTCCTCCGATGCTTCCTCCATATTCGGCGGGATCGTGCAAGAGCGGTCTGCTTGATATGCTTGATAAAGGGCATGGCGGTGTTCACCTAACACAGGATGAACGCGACACAATCGCTTGTTGGATTGACCTGCTAGTGCCGTTCTGCGGTGACTATGTTGAGGCTAACACCTGGAATGACGATGAAACCGAGAAATACATGTATTTCTTTGCGAAACGCAAGCGTATGGAAGCCATCGAGGCACGCAACATAGCGGATTATGTGAGATCGCTAGGTAAACAGCCAGCATCTGATGTTGATGCTATACATATTGAATACATCTCTGCCGATCAGTCAGGAATGCTCACCCAAAGTGATGCACAAACCCCTGGTAAACTGGCGATATCGCACCCGTATCGAGCTGGCGACTATATTCTGGTGTATGGTCCAAGATATGTCTGCGTAAAGTTAGGCAGCGAAGCTAAAGACTGCATACTGTATACCCCCGATGGGGTGGTGCTCATACCCCTGCCTGTGAGGACTGGACTAGCCTACCCTCCAAGCCTAACGCAAGCGCCTGAGCATGTCATCACAGCACGTGCTGCGACGACGCAGGAAATCACATCTAGACGCAATCTGGCGTTGAACCCGTATGACGTCCGAGGTACATCGGGCAGCTATCCACATGCCACCAGCAACAGCGAATGCCGTAATGATCCCATATTCGCAGCTCGTAACGCCATTGATGGATTCACCCAGAACACTAGTCATGGCGTGTGGCCATACCAAAGCTGGGGGCCAGAGCAGGTGAGAGACTGCTGGTGGAAGGTCGATTTCGGACGCGATGTTGAGGTCGACAGCGTGACCATTACGGTTCGTGCTGACTTCCCACATGATAAGGTGTGGAATACCGGCGTGCTGGAGTTCTCTGATGGCACCGAAGTGCCCATAACGCTGAAGGCAGACGCTGCTCCGCAGACATTTACGTTTGCCAAGCGGACGACCAGTTATGTGCGGCTTAACAAACTCGTGCAGACAGAACCACTCGGGTGGTGTGCAATAGTTGAAGTCGAAGTGTCGGGAAATGATCGGCCTCAAACGCAGTCAAGCATTCCTGGTGCTGAAGTGAACACAGATGCCTCGATCAACACACTGCGATACGACGACAGTCTGTGCTCTTTGCTGCCACGGATCGGTCAGTTGCGAATGGTGACACAGATGGCGGCTTTACCATCGGGTGCTTGGACGAATATATTAGGGTGTCGTGAGGTGGTCAGATGAGCGAGAAAACAATAAACAGCAAGCGGCAGATATCACTTATTAAATGGGTATTGATTGCCGTGTGTTTGGTCGCCGCGTTGCTGACAGCCTCAAGGGAAGCGACGAAGGTTCAGGCTGTCGATAACGGCATACTATTTTCACCGAGCGGAATGGCTGCGACTCCAGATGGGCAATATCTGATGGTGTGTTCCGATCGCGATACCCAGCTGATGGTGTGGAGCGTATCGCAGCATAAACGAGTCCGCATCATCAACACTCAGATGCCGTCTCAAGGGGTCTGCGCAGGTAACAGCAACACCGTGTATGTTGCTGAAGGTGCTTCCGATGGTGTATTGAACTGCTACGACAGAAGCAGCGGTAAACGACTTTACAGCGTGCCCGTAGGCCATACACCCACTTCCCCTGTGGTGTATGACCATGGCAGTAAGGCTGTGGTGTGCGCGAGGTTCCAGAACGAACTCGTGATGGTGGACTTGAAAACCCGAAAAGTTACCGCCAGGATCAAGTGCCCTCGCGAACCCATCGCCGTCGGTGTCACCGCGAACGGCCGATATGCGGTCGCCGCCAATCATCTGCCGACACAGGCCGCGACGGCGAAATACGTAGCGGCCAGCGTGAGCCTAGTTGATTTGGCAAAAGCTAAACTCGTGACCAATATACTGCTTCCAAACGGCAGCAGCGGTGTCCGCGGTGTTGCATTGTCACCAGACGGGCGATATGCGTATGTCACACATATCATTGGTCGGTTTGGCATTCCCACCACTCAGCTTGATCGCGGATGGATGAATACCAATGCGCTGAGCGTCATTGATATCGCAAACCGAAAACTAGTGAACTCGGTGCTTCTGGACGATGTTGATCGCGGTGCGGCAAATCCATGGGCGGTTGCTGTGAGTGCAGATGGAAAATACATCACCGTTAGCTCCGCCGGTGCACAGGAATTAACAGTAATAGATCGGCTGGCTCTGCATAGGAAGCTGAACGATGTGGCATCCGGTAAGTTGAAGACTGAAGTTGTTCAGAGTGCTGCTCAAGTGCCCGATGATCTTGCCTTCCTTAATGGCATTCGACGCAGAATAGAGCTTTCCGGTAATGGCCCTAGATCATTGTGTGTCGTTGGTTCCAGCGTGTATGTTGCCGATACCTTCTCACAGCAGATCGAGGCATACCGTATGAGCACATCTGCAGCTCTAGGTCAATGGGCATTAGTGCCCAACGGAGTGATGAGTGAAGCGCGAAAAGGTGAGATGCTATTCAACGATGGCGGACTCTGCTATCAGCGATGGCAGAGCTGCACGACATGCCATCCAGATGCTCGAGCAGACAGCTTGAACTGGGATAATATGAACGATGGTATGGGTAACCCGAAAAACACCCGAAGTATGCTCTACACCTTCCAAACCCCTCCGGTGATGAGCTTGGCGGTTCGCGATTCTGCAAAGACCGCGGTGCGGGCTGGAATACGCTATATTCAGTTTTCGCAAAGGCCCGAAAGCGATGCAGAAGCTATCGACACTTACCTAACCAATCTACAGCCTGTGAAAAGCCCCTTCCTCAGGCATGGTCAACTGAGCGACACGGCTGTTCGTGGTCAGAAAGTCTTCAAACAAGCTGGCTGCGCTAACTGCCACTCCTCAAAATACTACACAAACTTGAAGAAATATGATGTGGGCACTGGTGTGTATCATGAAGTGGGCAGCCAGTTTGACACTAGCACCCTGGCGGAGGTGTGGCGCACAGCGCCTTACCTTAATGATGGAGGAGCACCTGATATGATGTCGGTGCTGACCACTCATAACAAGGGTGACAAACACGGAAAGACGTCGAAGCTCACAAAGCAGCAGTTGAATGACCTTGCGGAGTATGTATTGTCACTGTGAGGTTAGGTAGTTTTTCGACGCAGATATATACACCGGCATGTTTGAACCCTGCAGGTGCTGATGCGGGTGTTGTGGGCGGATTAAGGTTTAGCGATGGCGCTTACACACAGCATCCGGTAAACCTGCTGAAGCATGAAGCATCAAGCGAACGCCCTGGCGGTATGCAGCTATTCGGCACGACAAGCAACGATCTGCACGATATTACACATGACGGGCAAACTGTAGGCTGGTGGTACGACACTGCTTATGCTCGCGTAGCTTGGCTGTGGGGAGTGACAGGGGACTGCATCCAACAGACCAGGCCAGAGCAAAGCTTGAGTATGTTCCAGCAAGCCGCCGAGATTCTGCAGCAGGCGGGGTTGGGGTGGAGCGATGTGGTGAGAACATGGATCTACCTTGATGAGCTGCTGCAGTGGTATGGTGAGTTTAACCGCGTCCGCACTGAGTATTTCGAATCAACCGGTGTGCTCAATGGGTTAGTGCCCGCCAGCACTGGTATTGGTATCGGCAATCTCGCGGGAGCAGCCTGCTGCATGGGCTTGGTGGCTGTTCGTCCGCATGATCGTCGTATGAGCATCCAATCGGTTGGCTCGCCGCTGCAGGGTTCGGCTCTGGATTACCGAAGCAGCTTCAGCCGGGCGGTAGAGATAACCACTCCAGAAGCACGCCAAGTGATGATTTCCGGCACCGCAAGCATCGCCCCCAATGGAGACACGATGCATATAGGCGATGTTGCTAAGCAGATTGAGCTGTCTATGCAGGTAGTCGAAGCTATTTTGAAAAGCCGCGACATGAGCTGGGATAACACCACACGCATGATCGCTTATCACAAGAGCCCTGAGTATGTTGCCGACTTCATGAATTACTGCGCTGCGGCAGGCATCGGACTAGACCACTGTCTGTTTGTTCACGCCGATATCTGCCGCGACGATCTGTTGTTCGAACTTGAGCTTGACGCCCAGGTTACTACCCCTTAACAGCACCCATCTGGATGCCCTTCACGATATATTTCTGACTGCAGATGAACAGGATGATCAGCGGAATGATGTTCATCACACTGGCGGCCATGATGAGGTTTGTCTGTCTGCCGTATACGCTGTCGAAGTAGAGCATGCCTATGGGTAGGGTGCGCAAATGCTGGCTCTTAATCATGATAAGCGGCCAGTAGAAGCTGCCGTAGGTTCCAAGAAATGTGAATATCGCCAACGTAACCAGTCCGGCTTGCGATAGAGGCAGCATGATCTCGGTGAATATCTGCCACTTGCTTGCTCCGTCTAGTGTGGCTGCTTCGTCAAGTGCGGGTGGAATGGTCAGCATGAACTGACGCAGCAGGAACACACCAAACGCCGAAAATGCCGCAGGAACGATCAGCCCTATGTAGGAATCCATCATGTGCAGCTTAACCATCAGCGTATAGTTTGGGATCATCGTGACAACGCCAGGAATCATCATGGTGCCTAGGTAGAGCTTGAAGATCGTATCTCGGCCTTTCCAGTTCATCCGGGCGAACGCATACGCGGCGAGACTGCTGGTGACGCAGGTGAGGAAGGTGACCCAAGCTGCGATAAATACCGAATTGAAATAATACCGGGCGAACGGTATCTGTTGGAAGACAGATAGATAGTTCTCAGGGTGCCATTTTGTGGGCAACGGATTGGCGTTCTCTACTTCAAGCAGCGGCTTGAAACTGGCCAACACCATCCACAAAAACGGGATCAGCATGATCATGGCGACGATCGACAGCACGATGTGACTGCCCACTTTTCGCTTGCCTTTGTTGCTCCAGTGTCCATTTTGTTGTGTCTTCACTAGTAGTTCACCTCCCTATTGCCAACCTTCCAGTTCACCAATGTGATCGCGAAGATGATGGCAAACAACACCCAAGAGACAGCGGAAGCATACCCAATCTGGAACTCCTCAAACGCCTTGGTATATATGTAGTAAGCGATAGTGGTTGTGGTTCCTGCAGGGCCTCCGTTGGTCATCACTCGCGCCTGTTCAAAACCACCCTGCAGACCTCCGATAAAGCTCATCACCACGATAAAGAATGTGGTGGGAGCAAGCTGCGGCCAGGTGACATTCCTGAAGACACCCCATTTACCGGCGCCGTCTAGCTGTGCTGCTTCAACGAGCTCTTCGGGTATATTGGATAAAGCCGCCAGATACAGCAGCATGTTGCTGCCGCCAACTGCTGTCCAGATGCCCATGATCATAATGGCATCACGGGCGCCAATGCCCCATTGTGATATCACGAGTTGAACCTGCTCAATGTCCAACCCCAGGATATTGTGGGTCGATATCAGCCACTGCGGAGCCTGTATATGCAGATGCAGGCTGTTGAATATGGTGCTCAGGGTGGCATTAATGGGGCCGAAATCGGGATTGTATAGGTTCTTCCACAGTATCATCAGTGCCACACCGGCTGTAAAACTCGGAAGGTAGAACAGCGTGCGGTATACTGTGATGCCCTTCAGCTTTTGGCTGAGCATGATGGCTAACCCCAAGCTGCCGGCGATAGAGATAGGGATACCCAGTAGGAAGTAGATGGTGTTCGCGAAATACACCCAGAACTGTGGATCGTGGAAGAGATGGTTAAAGTTGCTGAAGCCATTGAAATGTAATGGCACCGTGTGTTGAAGGTTCCAGTTTGTAAATGCGACGATCAACGAAAACAGCACCGGCCCTGCCGTAAACAGCAGAAAACCTAGGAAGTTAGGCATCAAGAAGGCCATGGCTGTCCAAAAGTCTTTGTTGCGGGTCTTCATGTCAGCGCGCCTCCTTGGATTGCACAAGACGGTCGTATTTCGCTTTCAAAGCAGGATCTTCTTGAAGGCTGTTTTGTATCTCCGTGTTGATCTGCCGTGCGGCGGTTTTCATGGCATCAGCACTGCTCTTTTGGTTGGCCTTCACCAAATCCAACTGCTTGGTGATAATCCGTTGGACCACATTCAACGGAACAAACGGGCTGGTTTCATCGGCTTTGGCGTAGTTCATGATGTCCCGCCACACCGCGTTGTAGTCCTCGTTAGGAAATTTCGGGTTATGCAGATAGGTGTTGGTGTAACTAAACTTCTTAACCGGCGCTAGACCATCTGCAGTGCTGTTGACTAGCTCGTTATAGCCCTTGGAGTTCAGATAAATAAGGTATTGCAATGCTTCCCTGCGGTGTGGGCTGTTTTTGTTGATGAGCGTTGACTTGCCATAGCCATAATAGATTTTGTGTTTGCCATATGGAGCCGTGAAGGCGCCAAGATGGAGCTCCTTGTAGGTGCGTAGGGTGCACAGCCACCATCGCCCGCCAGACGCCATGGCTGCTCTGCCAGCACCAAACAAAGTGATGGTGCCGGATCCCCAACCGCCTTTGCTGGCGGCCTGTTCTTCTACCGGAGTAGGGGACACCTTATACTTGTATATAAGGTCATGCATGAATTGTATGCCGGCGATGGACTCAGGACTATCGATGACGCACTTAGTGCCGTCATCGTTGAACACGCGGCCTCCCCATTGCCATATGAACTGCTGCCAGCTTAGTGCTACATCGAACAGGTAGCCGAATTGGGTGGTGCGTCCTTTTTGATCACGAATGGTGAGCTTTTGAGCGATGGGGATGAACTCGTTCCATGTCATGTCGTTCTTTGGATAGGGGATATGATACTTATCGAAGACGTCTTTGTTGAACCAGATTGCATTCGCGGATAGGTTGGTCGAACAGCCATATACGCGGCCTTCGTAGATGAAGTATGGTCTCATCACCGGCCACTGGTCTTTCATGACATCGATGCCCGCTTTTTTCAATTCATCGGTCACATCCCAAGCTATGCCCGATTTTACACACATGGGAAATTCTTGAATGGAGTGGCAATCAAAAAGATCGGGACCTACCCCGGCGATCGCCTGCACGATCACTTTATCGATGGTCGTCTTAGGGTCTAGACTAACTTCTAGATTGGGGTGAGTCTCATTGAAAAGGGTGAATTGTTCGCGTCTTACGGGGTTGTCATCTGTGCACCAAACCAGAGGCACTTTTCCTGCTGATCCCTGTTTGGGCTGAATGACCCACGCGACGATGCTCATTAGCAGAAGCCCGATGAAAATATACAGAATAGTTCGTTTCATTCTATTCCCTTACATAACATGTATTTGTTAACTGAGAGTATTTCATGACGACAAATGTGTAATTCTGGCTGAGCGCCTAATCGCATTATACCCCTGAGATAACCCATAGAGCAGACTGTTAATATACAGGTCAGTAGAAGCTTATTCTTGCTGGTGTCATTACATGTTTTCGTGTATCATATGTGACAAAGACGTACGGAATATGGGCCTTGCGGCCCATATTTTGGGGCTGAATATATGAGGACGCGTGACCATCGGAAAGCGATATTATGCTCGATGACTATGCCTTTCGAGCCCTGATGGTGATACTTAGCTCTTCGGATGTCCCAATAATATACGAGACCAATTACCAGGTGGCTGAATAGCCGGAAATGAGCCTTATATGAAGAATTCGTCACTTCGCACCTTACTGATGTCAATAGCCTGCGGGTTAGCGACAGTGAGTATCGTGTCGGCGCAGGTTACACCGTCATACAACGGTGAAACGACTGCTCAGCGTGATATAAGGATGAAGTGGTGGCGGGAAGCCAAGTTCGGTATGTTTATCCATTTTGGATTGTATGCTCAGCTCTCTGGCAGTTGGCACGGTCAAGCTGTGACATCGAACCCATTAGGTGAGTGGATACAGTTTGCCGCACAGATTCCGGCTGCGGACTATGCGAAGATGGCTAGCCAGTTCAACCCCAGCAATTTCGATGCGAATGCGATCGTAAAGCTCGCGAAACAAGCGGGTATGAAATACATCATACTGACGAGTAAGCATCATGAGGGCTTTTCCATGTTCCATTCCTCGGTAAGCCCATTCAACATTTACGATGCCACCCCGTTCAAACGCGACCCGGTAGCCGAACTGGCTGCAGCGTGTAAAAAGAATGGACTGCGGTTTGGGGTGTATTACTCGCAGGCTTTCGACTGGCATGAACCGAATGGTGTGGGCAATACGTGGGATTTTGGACCAGACGAAAAGAAAGACATCGATACATACCTCAAAACAAAATGTGTTCCTCAAGTTAAGGAACTACTCACTAAATACGGCAAGATATCGGTGCTTTGGTTTGATGTTCCCGTTCAGATGACCAAAGAACGCGCAGAGATGTTCCTGCCGCTGCTGAAACTTCAGCCGGGCATCATCATTAACAACCGACTAGGCGGCGGTGTTGATGGTGACACCGAGACCCCAGAACAGTTTGTGCCCCCAACTGGGGTGAGAGGTCGCGACTGGGAAACCTGCATGACCATGAACGATACCTGGGGCTACAAAAGTAACGATCATAACTGGAAGAGCACAGAGAGTTTAGTGCGTATGCTGATTGATGCGTCCAGCAGGGGAGGGAACCTGCTGCTGAACATCGGGCCAAAGCCCACGGGCGAAGTGCCGTCAGAAAGTGTGGAGCGGCTTCAGCAAATCGGCGACTGGATGAAATATAACGCCACTGCGATATATGGCACAACGCCTAGTCCTTTCATGCGATTGCCATGGGGCAGATGCACCACAAAATACAGTAAACGCGAGACCACGCTGTATCTGCACGTTTATGATTGGCCATCCGATGGCAAACTGCTGGTGCCTGGGTTGATGAACAAACCACTTGCAGCATCGCTGCTTCATGGCCGAAAGTTATTAACATTTACGCAGACAGATGAAGGTGTGATCGTTAAAGTGCCGAATGCGGCTCCTGATAAATACTCTTCGACAGTGGTTCTGCGTATTGCTGGTAAACCTGTCATCAAACCGCTGGTTAAAAGACAGAACGCCGATGGATCGCTGACGTTGTTAGCAGATGAAGCGGAGCTAATCGGCAACACGATCGCGATGGAGAGCATTGATGGGACAACCAGCATCGGCTTCTGGACGAGTGCCGCAGATTCGCTCTCATGGTCACTAATCGCCGATAAACCAGGTAACTACACGATATCTGCCGAAGTGGCGATGAATGACCCCACGAAAGTGACGATTAGTGTTGGCGGCAGCCAAATTGTGTGTGCTGTGCCTGCAACCGGTGATTTTCGAAAGTTCCACATGGTGCAACTGGGGAGTCTTCACATCGCACAAAGCGGGAAGACGAGTTTACAAATAAAACCGGTGGTACAAGGCTGGCTGCCGATGAATTTACGAAATGTAGTGCTGACTCCGAAAAACGACTAGCTGCGGATGCAGGATTCGGAGTGCGGCCAACGAACTTATTACAAAACAGCAACTGGAGGACGATATGAGCGATACGGTTGACTATAAGCAGATGCACGGCGATACCTCATGGTTTACTCATGATCGGTTTGGTATGTTTATCCACTGGGGACTGTATGCCATGGCTGCCCGCCATGAATGGGTAAAGCATAACGAGGAGATACCCGATACCCGATATGATATCTACTTCAAGCACTTCGACCCGGATCTGTATGATCCGGAAGTCTGGGCCTCGGCTGCTGCCGATGCAGGCATGAAGTATTTCGTCATTACCACCAAACATCACGAAGGATTTTGTTTGTGGGATACCAAATACACCGACTACAAAGCCACCAACACGCCAGCGCAGCGTGATCTGCTCCGTCCTATGCTGGATGCGTTTAGGTCACATAACCTGCGAGCTGGTCTGTATCACTCGTTGATTGACTGGCATCACCCTGAGTTTCTGATTGATCCGTATATCGGTCCATACCGAAACTCACCGGACAGAGCGATGATGAACGAGAACCGAGATCAGCAAAAGTATGCGGATTACCTGCACAATCAGGTGCGCGAACTGCTGACCGATTATGGCAAGATCGACGTGATGTGGTTCGACTTTAGTTATCCTGGCTCAGGGCCAGAGGGTAAGGGGCGTGACGCATGGCGCAGTGAAGAGCTGTTGAAAATGGTGCGTGAGCTGGCACCTAACATCATGCTTGATGACCGCCTAGATCTGCCTTACGGTTGGGACATGATCACACCTGAGCAGTATCAGCCTCGCGAATGGGTCACTCACGAGGGCAATAAGGTCGTGTGGGAAGCGTGCCAGACCTTCAGTGGCAGTTGGGGATACCATCGCGATGAGACGAGTTGGAAGAGCGAAGAGCAGCTCATCCAGATGCTTATCGATACCGTGAGCAAAGGCGGAAATCTGCTGTTGAATGTTGGCCCTACAGGGCGAGGCGAGTTCGACGAACGGGCGTTGAGCCGGCTTAAGTCGATGGGGCAGTGGATGCGGCGGCATAACCGCTCCATCTACGGCTGCACGCAAGCACCGGATGAGTTTACGACACCGCAGGACTGCCGCTTGACTTATAATCCGCAAACACGCAGGCTTTATGTGCACGTGTTCGCGTGGCCATTTGTGGAGCTTCACCTGGATGGCTTCGCCGGAAAAGTGGAGTATGCTCAGTTGCTGAACGACGGCTCGGAGATTGCCATGGCCAGCCGACCCGAATGGCAAGGCGGCAATGATGTAAAGCATAACGAGCTGACATTGAGACTGCCAGTGCAAAAGCCGAACGTCACCGTACCCGTCATCGAACTGTTCCTTAAATAGGGGCTTAAATAGGGGATACCTTCTCTCGATAGCCGCTTCGTGACAACTATGATCTCGCAGCGGCTATTTTGCGTTTCTGCTGCACGCCGTTCATGCTGATGCCCAGCCTAGAATAGGGCGGATAAGCCTGGCCCAGAAGGTACAATAGACTTGGGTGTGCTTTTTTGCGCATCTGAAACTGTAAATTAAGCGAGGCAGATATATATGATCATCATCATGAACCCAGCAGCAACCGATAAAGAAGTGAAGGCCGTTAAGGCGCTCATTACCAAAATCGGGTTTAAGCCGTTTACCAATCCTGGCGTTCAGCGAAAGGTGATCGCTGTTCTCGGTGAGCTTGATGTTCGCAAAGCCGATTTGGTTGAGCAGTTTCAATCCATGGATGGTGTCGCTCGAGTAGAGCTGATATCCGACCTTTGGAAATTGGCATCGAGGCATTACAAACCCGACAACTCAGTGGTTCAGATAGGCGATGTAAAAATCGGCGGAAACAACCTGGTGGTCGTGGCAGGCCCATGCAGTGTGGAATGCGAGGAACAGACCGTAAACTTGGCTCATAAAGTGAAAGCCGCAGGAGCGAGTATGCTGCGCGGAGGCGCCTTCAAACCGCGAACCTCACCCTACGCCTTCCAAGGATTAGGCGAAGAGGGGCTGAAGATACTCGCCACTGCCAGAGAAGAAACTGGGCTGCCGGTGATTACTGAGGTAATGGATGCAGACCAGATTGAGCTGATATGCAAGTATGTGGATATGCTGCAGATAGGTGCCCGCAACATGCAAAACTTTTCGCTGCTGAAGAAGATAGGCGCAACTGGTTTCCCTGTGCTGTTAAAACGCGGCCCTGGTAGTAAAATCAAGGATCTGTTGATGTCTGCGGAATACATCATGTCCGAAGGCAACTCCAAGGTGGTGTTGTGCGAAAGAGGAATCACCACATTTGAGGATAGCTGCAGGAATACGACTGACATCAATGCCATCCCCGTGTTGAAACAGTGGACGCATCTGCCGGTTATGATTGATCCCAGCCATGCTACTGGTCACTGGGAGTTTGTTGGCAGTATCGCAAAGGCAGGTATCGCTGCTGGTGCGGATGGTGTGCTGATCGAAGTGCAT
>CAZFLA010000081.1:0-15127 GCA_964519405.1 uncultured bacterium | reverse complement strand
GCGCCCCCACCCACATACAAAAGCGGACGGTCTGCTTTGTTGATGGCTTCGGCAGCACGCTTAATTTGAAGCATGTGCCCTTTATAAGTTGGCCGATACGACGGAATATCTACTGGCGATTTATAGCTTGAGGGCTCCCATTCGGTGATTGCTGCGAAGATGTCTGCTGGAATGTCAACCAATACAGGTCCCCGTCGGCCGCTGAGAGCTATTGAGAACGCCTTAGCTATGATTTCCGGCAAAGAAGCTATGTCATGAACCAGAAAGTTTTGTTTGGTGATGGGCATGGTGAGCCCTACGGCATCAGCCTCTTGAAAAGCATCGGTACCAATGACATGTGACTTTACTTGCCCTGTAATTGCCACCATTGGTGTGGAGTCCATCCACGCAGTAGCTATACCAGTAATCAGGTTGGTTGCACCAGGGCCCGATGTGGCTAGGCATACACCGACTTTGCCCGTTGCGCGAGCATATCCGTCGGCCATGTGGGCGGCACCCTGTTCATGACGGACGAGGATATGCTTGATGTCGTAACAGTCATAGAATGCATCGTACAGTGGGAGTAATGCAGCACCTGGGTATCCGAAGACATATTGAACATCCTCTTGCCGTAAGCACTCCAGTAAGATCCCGGCTCCGTTCATCGTTGGCATATCGCACCTCCAGAAAAACAAAAAATCTCCCGTCCTCAAAGGGACGAGAGATAAACTCACGCGGTACCACCCTTATTGCCCCAGCCTTATTTGCGAAGGTGGAACCACTTATAAACGCTGTAACGGGCGTTCCCGAAACAACCTAATGACAGCATTTCTGCTGTGTTCAGTCGTTCAGCTCTCAGGTGACATTCCTTAGCACTCTGTACTGTCTCACACCACCCGACAGCTCTCTGAAAGCAGATGTACTTCGTACTATCCTGGTCATCGCTTTTGTTTGCTTATTTCACCATCTGGTGAAAAGCCTGTTTTCGTATGATACATGAACAACGAACAGATGTCAATTGCATACAGTCAATGCGGCGTTATCGATTGCGCGCTGAACTGCATTTAGCTCAGTCGATAATTCACCTGCCAGTTATTGTTGAGAGTATAACGTTGATAGTTCATCAGCTCGTTTGAAAAGCGCCATCGGCGCGGCTTGCTGCCACAGCATCAGTAATCCAGCAGGCAGGTTATCTTCAAACACAATAACAGCTGTACCGATACCTAGATTAGCGACCACATCCTCAAGCAGATCATTCCAACGGGGATCATCAAGACTATCTGGCCATGATATGTTCTTACCATTAAGTGAGGTGCCAGATTGTATGTATTGCGTATCCGTCACAATAGAGAAATCCAGCGTATTATCTGAGCAACAATCTAGCAGCTCTCGTGCTATTACGCAGTCAACTCCGCATAACAACATGCTTCTTCGCAGTTTATCAATCAACACGAATTCGCCTTTCGTTTAGTCATTAAGCAGCCAATGAAGACGTGCAATTGCGAGTAGAAATTCTGTCATACGCATCTGCCGTCGTTGGCTGCATTCATAGAGATAATCAAGTGTTAGGTCTTCATCACCCAGCTCTTTGAAGATGTGCCACACTGCGACGATCGCTGTCGTGTAGTCTCCTGCGGTGTAATGATCCAGCGCGTCCATAGCCAGTTCGATATGCGGAGTTTTTCGTACCCGAAGCCGCTTTTCGATGTGCTCAAAGATACGGCTAACTTGCCCATCGCGCTCGAAGTTTTCCATTGTCATCACGCGGTATAGCCGTTTTTCAATGCCTAGAACACTACCGATACCAGTGACCACCTGCTTAAGCGGAACGCCCTCATCTACCTTGTCAAGGCAATGGAGTAATCCATTTAGTGATGACGGCGACTTAACACTGCCTGCACACCAAGCTAATGCTCCGATAACAGTGGAGACTTTCTCTACTTCCATACGGTTGATGATAGTCTCTGCACATGATGAATCACCAATTCCTCGAAGAGCATCAACTGCTGCGATACGTACCTCAGCATCATCATGACCAACTAACATCATCAATGGTGCCAGCACTTTTTGGTCGCCAATACGCCCCATGGCGATGGCAATCTCACAGATGATTGACGGGTCGGTAGAGGCTTCTCCAAGCTTGATCAACGGATCTACTGCGGAGATATCACCAATCTGACCTAAACTGCGCACGGCGGCTTTGCGTACGCTGCGAAGCGGGTGCTCTAAAGCTCCAATGAGCGGAACAACTGCCTTGTTGCTGCGGATTTTTCCTAACGCTTCCGCTGCTTGCTCGCCTACTCCGCTGTCTTCGTCCATCAGCTTTTCAGTGAGGCTCTCAATAGCCTTTTCGTCACCAATATCGCCCAACACCCCAGCGGCGTTCTGCCGAACTTCCGCATCGGGATCATCAAGCGCCTGACGCAGTTCGTCTCCTGCAAGCGCTGTCTTAACCTCAGCGAGTTCCTCGATGGCTTGTCGCCGCATCTGGACGTCCTTGCTCTTTCGAAAGCCATGAATGGCCTTCATGCTTGCGATGGGGTTCTTGGTGAGGTCGCCAAGAAGCTGACGTGCCTCCTGCCCTTCCTCAGGTAATCGTCTGACTGCTAAAAGCGCCAGTAATCTTAAGAAACCAGACACAATGAAGATCAACTGGTAGTTCGTAAACGAGTATGGTCCATTCTGCCAGTCGATCCACTCCATGTTCTGCATAAAGGCACCACCCAATAATGGTGCAACACCGCCGATGATGCCTGAGACGGCGCTAAAAGTGCTGATATAGATCGTGCGCTTTGATGACGGTGAAAGCCCTATCAGCAGATTCGTTTGGGCTATGGCAACACCAGACCAACTCAATCCACTTATGATTTCAGCAACGACCAACACAGGGATCGCAATATAGAGGTTGCCTCTCATGGCTAAAGCCCATAATAACGTGTTAACTATCGTGGCACCCAGGCTGATCGATGCAACTGCCTTATTGCCATATCGATCACTTAAGTATCCCCATACGGGCATTCCACATAAACTGCACACAGCAAGTAGAGTTGCTATGAGCTGAATCACAATAAAGTCCAGCTTCAGAACTTTTATCTCATATGCCATGTAGAACGGTGCGGCGAAAGTCTGAGCCAGAATAAGAACAGCTTGAAACTGAAGGAATTTCTGGAACTTCTTATCAACAAACGGTGCCTTGTAGTAAGCGACGAGTGTAGATATCCCCTTTTGTGGTTGAATATGGGGTTCAGTCGCATTATCACTCTTTTCCCGGGGGGGCTCAGCCATGGCTCGCATGATGATAAGCGATATTGCAGCAAATACAGCAGCAAGGGCGAATAAGGACGCATACCCAACCTGAGGTCCAATGACACCCGTATTCCGCTTGAACATATCTAGGTAAGCAGCAATTGGTAAAGCTGCGACCGTACCGATGATGCCTAACAGCATGTTTCGGTAACCGAAATAGCGACCTCGATGACTAGCTGGTACCAAATCCGAGAGCCAGGATGTGGAAACTGGCGATGCCATTTGGCTGGATACCGAAATGAAGCAGATCAGTATAAAAAATGCAACAAGCCTCAACGGCTGGGGTACATACCATGGCAAAAAAGCCACAGGTAACCACATCATGGTGGATATCCACATGAAAAGCAGCACAAACTTGCGACGCGATGCCCATTTATCTGCCCAATAACTGCTAGCCATCTGTATCAAGCCGCAAAGGCTAGGTATGGCTGTCAACAACCCCAGAAGCATGTTGCTTCCACCTAGCCACAATACAAATGAGGTCTGTACGACACCGCCAACAAACGTTCCTGCAAGTGTCATGACGAGTCCGCTCCAGATACTGACACGCAGAGCACGCATGACTTCGAGTCTGTTTAAGGGCTTTATATTATTGTTTTTAGCATTCATTCGTGCAGGAAATGCCACCAAATCCTAATGTGATATATGTGAGAAATGAAATGATCACTTCGGTATTATACCTCATGGATATCAACTGATCATTAATCTCTGGCAGAATATTACATAACCCAGTTATCGTATTATTAGTGACAAATAATAAGCACCTAAGGATAGAGTTTTGACATATAACCCAGTCTCTGTAATCGGCGGTGGATTAGCAGGCGCCGAAGCCGCTTGGTATCTTGCGGAATGTGGAATTCCTGTATGCCTGTATGAGATGCGTCCACAAAAGATGACTCCTGCACATACTTCCGATAAATTTGCTGAGATTGTATGCAGTAACTCCTTGAAGAGCGATCGCTGGGACAGCGCATCAGGTCAGCTTAAGTGGGAAATGCGCATGATGGGCTCGCTTCTTCTGCGTATCGCAGATCAGACGCGGGTTCCGGCAGGACATGCACTTGCTGTCGATCGTGAGAGATTTAGCGACAACGTCACGCAGGCCCTTGAAAGCCATAAGTTGATCACAATCATTCGTGAGGAAGTAACATCAATAGATCAAAGCTCACCAGTGATCATCGCTACGGGACCATTAACATCAGACAAGATGGCTGATACCCTCTCCACTTTAGTTGGTCAGCAGCATCTCTCGTTTTGCGATGCCATCGCGCCCTCTGTAGAAGCTGTGACACTCGATCGCAGTATTGTATTTGGTGCCAGCAGGTATGATAAAGGCGACACTGACAGTTACCTGAATTGCCCGTTTAACAAAGCCGAATACGAGCAGTTCTATGAGGCGTTGATGGAAGCTGCACGAGTTCCGTGGAACGATGTTGACAAACCTAGCTACTTCGAAGGCTGCTTGCCCGTTGAGGTACTTGCTGAGCGTGGGATAGACACATTAAGATATGGCCCCATGAAACCTGTGGGGCTTACCGATCCGCGTACAGGTCGACGACCATGGGCATGCATTCAGCTGCGACAAGAAAACGCTGAAGGAACCGTGTTTGGATTAGTTGGTTGTCAGACTCGTATGAAATGGCCCGACCAGGCACGTGTATTCAGGCTAGTACCAGGTTTGCAAAACGTGGAGTTTACTAGGTATGGAGCGATGCACAGAAACACATTTGTGAACGCACCACTAGTGTTAACACCATCCTTACAACTGCAAAATAGTCATTCTGTATATCTTGCAGGTCAGATAACTGGTGTAGAGGGGTATGTAGAAAGCGCTGCAACAGGTATTTTAGCAGCGTTGAATATATCTCGGATGCTTCAGGGTAAAGAACCCGTTTATCCGCCGAAACAGACGATATTAGGATCACTGCTAAATGCGATATGTTATCCTGATACTAAACATTTTCAACCAGTTAATGCTAACCTAGGTATCATCGAAGAAGAAGGCGATCACATCCGAAGCAAGAAGGATCGCTATGCAGCAAAAGTGTTGAATGCACAAGCGAGGTTCACAGAGTGGTGGCAAGGGATATCCAGCTAGATAAGCAGCTTATGCAGCCTATTAACGACTTAATGTCATATTTGGGGTCGCGTAGGAACCTATCTGAACATACGCTTCGTAACTATAAGTGTGACCTTATTGATGCCGCGCAGTATTTAACGAATGAATACCAGTGCCAAGAATGGGGCGCTGTTACGATGGTAATGCTGCGAGGATATCTTGCTCATCTATACCGACATGCGCTATCAATAAGGACTGTTCATAGAAGGGTGGCCTCGCTGCGCTGTCTATATGGCATGTTGAGTAAAGAGAACCCATCAATCATCGACCCAACTGAAGGATTAACATTGCCCTCTCTGCCACGCGAACTGCCATCGGTGTTATCTGAGAAGCAGATTGAAGATAGTCTTACCGAATATGATGCTCACTCGTGTTTACTGAGAGACATCGCTATTTTGGAGCTGCTTTATGCAGCCGGTTTGCGGATATCTGAGTTGGTATCTATTCGATTACCAGATATCGACTGGGGTAAGCAGCAGATTCGCATTACTGGTAAAGGACGTAAAACGCGTATTGTGCTGTTCGGTGAACCGGCCAAGATCGCTTTGCATCGCTATATCAATGAGCTGCGTCCATCTTTGGTGCATGGAGACGACCCACTGTGGGTATTCCTTAACTCAAAAGGTGGGCACCTTACCGACCGCAGTGTACGCAGGATATTTCATGGGATGGTCGATGCACATACCGAAGGTACAAAAGCGACTCCTCATACTCTGAGGCACTCGTTTGCCACTCACCTGTTGGATCACGGAGCCGATATAAGAAGTGTTCAAGATTTGTTGGGACACTCCAGCATTATCACAACGCAAATATACACGCATGTTTCGAAAAACAGTCTTAGGAAAGACTACGAGCGTGCTCACCCATTAGCCATTCAGGAGAAAGATAAACAACATGAAGATACGTAGCACAACCGTTGTCGCTGTTCAGCGTAACGGGGTCACTGCTCTCGCTGCTGACGGACAGGTTACATTCGGCGAAGTGGTGCTAAAAGGCAATGCTCGAAAAGTTCGAACCATGTACCATGGCAAAGTGCTTGGTGGGTTTGCGGGTTCTGTAGCGGATGCTCAAGCACTTAGCGATGCATTTGAAGAGAAGCTTGATGCCAGCGGAGGTGTGCTAAAACGAGCTGCTGTGGAGTTTGCTAAAGAATGGCGAACAAACCGAAACCTGCGGCGGTTGGAAGCTATGATGATCGTGGCCGATCAGACGGGTATTTTGCTGCTGTCGGGAGACGGCAATGTGATTGAACCTGAAGGTGAGGTCATCGCTGTGGGGAGCGGCGGCAACTACGCCACTGCGGCAGCACGTGCACTCTTAGCTCACACGGAACTAGATGCCCCCGAGATTGCCAAGGAAGCACTCCGCATAGCGTCTGAGTTGTGTATTTACACAAATGGCTCTATTATCTGTGAGGTTTTGCCTGCTGGTGAGGACGCCTAAATGAAAACTCTTACTCCTTCGGATGTGATGTCCCAACTTGATCGCTATATCATCGGACAGCAAAAAGCAAAACGAGCCGTTGCGATAGCGCTTCGTAACCGGTACCGCAGGGCTCTGTTGTCTGATGATATACGCGACGAAGTCATCCCGAAAAACATACTCATGATGGGCCCTACAGGAGTTGGCAAGACTGAAATCGCCAGACGAATGGCCTTACTCGTCAATGCACCATTCCTGAAAGTTGAGGCTACCAAATTCACGGAAGTGGGTTATGTCGGGCGCGATGTAGATTCTATTGTGCGGGATCTGCTTCAGGTATCGATTAGGCTAGTTGAGACAGAGCAGACAGAGCTCGTTAAGGACAAGGCGGCTGCACTTGCGGTGGAACGCATTGTGGATATCTTTGTGCCAACGCGCAAAAGAAAGACCGAGAGTGGTGGTATCCCCTTCTTCGGCTCTATCTTCAATGCCAAATCCAGCACGACTGCTGAGACAGAATCGGAGACGACAGATACCAAAGAGGTCGAAGACCGACTGGCTGCTCGTTTCCGACAGCAGATCATAAACGGTGAACGCGACGATGAAGAAATTGAGATTGAGGTTTCGTCCAATGCATCGCCGCAAATTCAAGGCTTTCAGATCATCGGTCAGCAAGAAAATGAGGAAGGCGGAGGCGATTTGCCGGAAGCCCTACAGAACCTGCTAGGCAATAAGAAGCGAAAAAGACGAGTCACAGTTAAAGAGGCCAAACGCATCTTCGAGCAGGAATGTGCCAAAGAGCTGATCGACAAAGACGACCTCATTCAAACGGCTATTCAACGAGCCGAACAACAGGGCATTGTATTCATCGACGAAATTGACAAAATCGCTGGTTCCCAAGGTCGTTCCGGTGTAGATGTATCGCGCGAGGGTGTGCAGCGCGATCTTCTGCCCATCGTAGAAGGCACCACAGTAAACACCAAATACGGTTCTGTCAATACACAGCATATACTGTTCATCGCTGCAGGAGCATTCCATATCTCCAAGCCAAGTGACCTGGTTCCAGAGCTTCAAGGGCGTCTGCCGATCCGTGTGGAGCTGGATAGCTTGAGCCAAGCTGACTTCGAACGCATTCTGGTGGAACCGCATAATGCGCTGGTCAAGCAATACCAAGCCTTATTGGCAACTGAAAACGTAGAGCTGATATTCGAGCCGTCGGCGATTACAGAGATTGCTCGTATCGCTGCCGACCTGAATGCTCACAAAGAAAACATCGGAGCACGACGCTTGCAAACCGTAATGGAGAGCGTGTTGGAAGATGTCAGTTTTATGGCGGATACCATGTCAGGACAGACGGTCACCGTAGACGCTGAGTTAGTTCGCAAACAGATGGGCAATAACATCAAGCAAGATGACATCAGTCGCTATATATTGTGATTTATTTCGCAAACTATGGCCTGGTGAGATACAATTGTAAGGGGGAGTTGCAATATCGCTCTCTTAGTAACCAAAGTCTGCGCAGGTTCGCAGATACAGAAATAAGGAGAAGACCACATGAAGGTTAGCGTTGTAGGTGGCGGCGGCCGAGTAGGTTCCAATGCCCTTTTTGCGCTTCAACTCGCCGGCATCGTAAAAGAGCTGGTGGTTATAGATGTCAATCAAGACATGGCTGCAGGTGAGGCTCTTGACCTGCGCCATGGTTCCGCATATATCGCTTCACAGAAGATTACAAGTGGTGGAATAGATCAAGCTGCAGGATCAGATATCGTCGTCATTACAGCTGGTCTGCGACGAAAACCAGATGAGTCTCGCCTTGACCTCATCAATCGAAATGTTGGTCTTTTCAAAGGGATCATTCAAGAACTCAAGCCCGTCATCAACAGCAATACCATCATATTGGTAGTAAGTAACCCTGTAGACATCCTGACTTATCTGGCTGTCAAAGAGAGCGGCTTACCTGCTAACCAAGTTCTCGGTCTTGGAACAACCCTTGACACCCTTAGATTCCGCTCCTTGCTTGCAGAGCATTTCGATGTAGACGCCACTGACGTTAAAGCACTAATGCTTGGTGAACACGGCGACAGCATGATCCCTGTATGGAGCAGTGCTACCATTAATGGAGTCGCTATCAAGAGCTTCCCAGGTGCAGATTGTGACGTCTTAGAGGCCATCAGCAACCGTGCTAAGAACAGCGGTGCTGAGATGATCAAGCTTAAGGGCGGAGCAGGATACGGAGTTGGTGTGGCCATCGCCGAAGTAGTGCATGCGATCGTGCTTAACAAACGAGCTGTGCTGCCCGTGTCGTCCTTGATCAACGGAGCTTGCGGTATCGATGACGTCTGCATTAGCCTTCCAACCGTAGTTGGTATAAATGGCGTGGAAGCCGTGATTGAACCGGTGTTAACCGACGGCGAATCCGCTGGACTAAAGGCATCAGCAGATTCACTGAAGGCGACGTTGGAAAAAGTAAGTATCTAGCTGGGTGATCCAGTTTAGAGGTGTCAGCAAAACAAGCTGACACCTCTTTTTCATATGGGGGTATATCAAGTGGTTGATATAGAAAAGATTGTCTCGATAGTTCGTGAGTGCGGCGATATGGCATTGAAGCTTCAATCAGACCTTGAGGTAGAGCTAAAAAGTGATGAAAGTATCGTCACAAACGCCGACAAAGAGGTAGAATGGCGCCTTAGGAGTGAACTGCTGCCGATGATAGCCAATAGTGGTTTTTTCGGCGAAGAACAGGATGTGACTAACAGCCAAGCCGAATATCTCTGGGCATGCGACCCCATAGATGGAACTACCAACTATTCATTAGGATTGCCCATGTGGGGTGTATCTGTGGCGCTGCTGCATAACTTAAATCCTATCGCAGGTATTATCTATCTGCCTAAGGTGAATGAGATGTATGTATCTCAAGAGGGTCTTGGAGCCACACTTAATGCGCGTCCGATTCATGTCAATGACTACAGCGGTTTCGCGAAAGAAGACATCATATGTTACAGCGGAGACAACACACGGGCGAAATTCCTCGAATTGCTGCCTGGTAAGGCCCGCAATGTTGGCAGCTGCGTGACCAAAATGTGCTGGACGGCTGCCGGCCGTTTTCGCGCAGCCTTCTCGCAAGGAAAACTGTATGACATCGCTGCTGGTTGGCTGATGTGTAAGGAAGCAGGTGCTGTGATCAAGACTCTTGATGGTAAGCCTTGGCATCCTAGAGTATTAGCCGATGGAAGCCTTATTGATGTTAACAACCCTGTCATCACAGCAGGACCATTAACTAGCGAATATATCTTTAAACTGTTAGGCTAATTGATGATATTTATGGCCCGGACTAAGTTCCACTGCACCGGGCCTGTTTTTATAACGACTCAGAGATATCCCATATTTCGTTGGCATATTCAACAATCGCCCGATCGCTGCTGAATTTGCCCATCCGTGCGACATTACATGCAGCCTTATGGCTCCACGCTGTAGGGTTAACATAGAGCTCATCTATGGCCTCTTGCGCGGCAATGTATGCTGGGAGATCCGCCAGATTGAAGTAGTAGTCGCCTAGGCCTAATAGATAATCATGCACCCACTGGAATTGGGCACCTTGCCCTTTACTAAATCTTTCTGTTAGAAAACAGTCCATGATGCGCTTTATTCGAGCGTCGCTTGTATACAGGTCCCAAGGATGGTAACTGTGGCTGTGTTGATAGTTTTCAACCTGCTGCGCGGTCAGCCCAAAGATATAGATATTATCTGCGCCTACTTCCTCACATATTTCGATATTAGCACCATCCATTGTGCCCACGGTAATGGCACCGTTCATGGCAAACTTCATATTACTAGTGCCCGAGGCCTCATAACCGGCTGTAGATATCTGTTCAGACACGTCTGTAGCTGGGATTATCTGCTCTGCTAGAGTTACCCGGTAGTCAGGAACAAATGCGAATTTCAACCAATCATGGCATTTCGGTTCACTATTAACGACGTGTGCCACTTCGTTGATCAACTTAATTATCTGCTTTGCTATTCGGTATCCTGGCGCCGCTTTCCCAGCGATCAACACGACACGTGGTGTTTTGGGGTATATACCATCTTCAACAATTCGCAGATACATATATATGACATGCAGTGTCTTCAGCAATTGCCGTTTGTATTCATGTATGCGTTTAACATGGACATCAATGAGGGCTGTTGGGTCGATTGTCAAATGGCAGGATTTGTGTATCAACTTCGCAAGTCTGATTTTGTTTTTATGTTTTACATCCATAAACCGATCAAGCCAAGACTGCTCACCAATCACATCCTCCAACCGACTGAGCTGATCTAGGTTCGAAATCCAATCGTCACCAATAGTCTCTGTGATGAGCGCTGATAGATCTGGGTTAGCCTTTAGCAGCCATCTGCGCTGGGTGACTCCATTTGTTTTATTGTTGAATTTCCCAGGAAATATCGAGGCGAAACCAGGAACTAGCCGACTGACAATGAGATCTGAATGTATCTTTGCCACTCCGTTCACGCTGTGGCTGCCTAAGATGGCTAAGTTAGCCATTCGCACCAACGGACTGCTGCCTTGCTCGATGATGGATGTTTCTGCTATGAGATCCTGTCTGCCGGGATACAGTTTTTGCAGGGATTCAAGATGCCGCCTATCTATCTCTCGGATGATTTGTAAATGCCGTGGGATAACCCGTTCCAACAAGGAAACTGGCCATTTCTCTAAAGCCTCTGGCATAAGTGTGTGATTTGTGTAGGCGAATATCTTTGTTGTTAACTCCCATGCTTGATCCCATTCCAAGTTGCGAGTATCAATCATTAATCGGATGAACTCCGGAATAGCTAAAGTGGGATGAGTATCGTTGAGATGTATCGCGACATAGTTGGGAAGCAGAGAGATATCCGAACATTCAGCATCAAACCGTTTGATAATGTCGCGTATAGCACACGCGACAAAGAAGTATTCCTGAACTAACCGCAGCTCTTTACCACGGTCTATAGAATCCGATGGATACAGAACCTTCGATATAGACTCCGTCTGTATTTTTTCCTGCACTGCGCTAAGGTAATCACCAGAGTTAAAGATATTGATATTGAAATCATGAGAAGCCCTAGCACTATATAGCCGAAGGCAGTTCACCGTATCGCCGCCATATCCTACTATCGGAAAGTCCGATGGCAAACCCATTATGGTCTCCCAGTCCATCCACATCGGGTTGTAGTTACCGTCTCGGTCCACCTCATGGTTAATGTGTCCATATATGGGTATCTCAAGGCATTCATCTGGTCGTTCCACTAACCATGGCGAACCAAAGGCTCGCCATGCATCTGGACTTTCCTTCTGGTATCCGTCTTCTATCTCCTGCCTGAAAAGACCGTACTCGTAGTTGATTCCATATGCATATCCTGGCATATTCATGCTTGCCAAGGAATCCAGGTAACATGCTGCCAGTCTGCCTAATCCACCGTTCCCTAAACCGGCATCAGGTTCGAGCTCAGCAATATCTGGCAGCTCATATCCAAGTTGATGAGCTGCCAGTGCGAAGTTGCTGTAACTCAGCGTGTTCAGAAGGTTTGTCTCTATACAACGACCTATAAGGTATTCGATCGATAAGTAGTACATTCGCTTAGCATGCTGCGTTTGATATCGTCGATCAGTATCTTTCATACGACTCAACAAGCGCTCACGTATCGCCATGGCCATGACGTTGTATAGATCAAGGCCTGATAGTTCTGTGGCGTTCTTCCCTAAACTACCGTTCGCATACCTTTGTATGGCATCTACGAATTCCTCTACACTTGGTTTATAGATCATATGTCCTCCCACCTATCGCATAGCGCACCATTTTACGGAACATGCTGGAACGCTTCAGGATTTAAGCCATTCAATTCAGGAATAACAAATAATCCATCGTCACGGATGAGCCTATCATCAAAATACACCTTACCGCCGCCGTATTCAGGCCGCTGGATATATACTAGGTCCCAGTGAACTTGAGATCGGTTGCCATTATCAGCCTCTGCATATGCCATGCCTGGGGTAAAATGCAAAGAACCTGCGATTTTCTCATCAAATAATGTGTCTTTCATTGGCTTCATTATGAACGGATTAAAGCCTAGAGAGAACTCACCGATATATCGCGCACCTTCATCACTATCCAACACTTTGTTTAGTTCTTCGGTGTTGTTTGTGCATGTTGCTTCAACGATCTTGCCCTCTTTGAATACAAACGAGATGCCATCGTATATTTTGCCCATATAAAGTGAAGGGGTATTGTATCTGATGGTGCCTTCTACTGACTCTTTGATCGGTGCGGTATAGCACTCACCATCCGGGATGTTTTGCTGACCACAGCATGGTATTGCCGACATACCTTGGATGCTGAAACTTAAATCCGTGCCCTCGCCCACTATGCGAACCCTGTCCGTGGACTCCATCATATCCACAAGCGATTGAACTGCACGCTGCATAAGGCTATAGTCCAATGTGCAAACACGGAAATAGAAATCTTCAAACGCTTCGGTGCTCATACCGGCCTGTTGCGCCATACTGCCGCTTGGCCATCTAAGGACGGCCCATTTTGTGCTTGGTACACGAATTTCGCCATGCACAGGATGCCACAACAATCGCTGCATCATTTCGGACTTTACAAAAGGCACATCTGACATCTCACTGATATTGCTTGTTCCACGAATACCTATGTAGGCATCCATTAGCTTCATGCGGAGCGATTCGTATTGAACTTGAACATTCAATTGTTCTTCGGTGGCATTGAGGTGTAACTCACGCACAACCTGATTGCACTTTGTTTCAACAAATGGTAGGCCGCCTACTGCAGATATCTCTCGTATGAGTTCGCAAGTAAATGGCTCTGGTATCTCAAACGCCTCTACTAGCACCTTTTCGCCATGCTGAATGCGAGTAGAATGGTGTACTAGTAATTTGGCTAGCTGATGATAGCGAGGATCTTTCATGAAATAGTTCCTTTATTCAGATGTTTTCTGTAACTAGTGTACTTTATTTTGAGGGAATACCGTACTCTAGGCATACTACATGTGGAAGAATGTAACGTTTATTGTCAACTTGCGTTTATGACTGTTTCAGGATACAATATTGATTGCGTGGGGCTATAGCTCAGCTGGGAGAGCGCTTCAATGGCATTGAAGAGGTCAGGAGTTCGATCCTCCTTAGCTCCACCATTTCTATTTTTACTCCTTTCTTATTCATTCGTTGTTTTCACACCAATCTTACTAAACTACCGCACCAAAAAAAGGCACAGCCGATTTGGCTGTGCCTTGGATCTGTGATCTGCTGTTATTTCCGCACTTGAATGACAGGTGCTTCCAACAAACCTGCTGGATACAGCATATAGTTGTCATTCCATCCCGCTCCACCTGTTGTGAAGTTGTCAGGACCATAACCTGCATTATGTAATGTTGCTTGGTGCAGTGGGCCAAACATATTGCGGCGTGTTAAGACCACCTCGATGTTAACTGTGCTGCCAGCCAGTTCGGTGACATCAAGCTCATACGGGATAAAGGAGGCCAGCACGCGTTTGTTTTCATTACTGACCGCAACGCAAGCACCTTCAAATGCATTGAACTTAATGTATAGTTTCTCGCAGCAATTAACTGAGGGCAACTGATACTTGTAATTGACACCTGCGCCATAGAACGGTAGGTTCTGCTCGACGATATCGCCGATTTCCAGATGTTTCGGCATGTTGACGACTGTGCGAACAGTACCGTTTAATTTCACGCCAAATTCACCGCGAAGGTAAATAGCCTCTACGTTAGACATATCGGTGTAGATGCCCTCTAGTTTAAGCACGTTACGGCCTAAGCGGAGAACACCATCTGGCAGCACAATCTTCTTGAAGCAGATATCAATTTCCCACTGATCATCGGCTGGCACAGCGAGTTTTGTATTGTTTAGTGATGGGTTCCATTCAGCAGGATCTTCCATGAGCAGGTAGACTTCTCCTGTTGGCAGATCGCTGACTTCGAAATCAAACTCCATCTGAACATACCCATACTTCTTTACACCGATATGTTTTTCGATGAACCATGGCTGAGGCATCTCACCACCGCGGTAAGTGATTCCGTATTGATCACGGATAGCGCGGTCAATCTTCAGTACCTCTTTTTGCTCCTGCCAATCGCCATCGGCGATTTTATAGCGAGCATAATCCAACACCAGGTTGTTAGCTTCAGACAATGCGTAGTCCAACGTGCCCGAAATTGGGGTTTCTGAAACTACAGACAACTTGGCAGCTGACACCAAGGAGCTATCTGCCTCGGACAATACATAAAGCA
>CAZFLA010000080.1:0-15648 GCA_964519405.1 uncultured bacterium | reverse complement strand
TGCTGGTGTGCTTCAGCGATGGGATGATTTACTTCCACGGTTTGTGAAGGTCATTTCCAAGGAATATAAAAACATGCTGGCCGTGTTAGCAGCGGAAGAAGATGCTATGCAAAGGGAGGTAGTCACCCGTGGCTGATCCTAGAGGATTTCTTAAGCATACAAGGGTTGCTGCACCTGATCTGCCCGTTGATGAACGGGTGCAGAACTATAATGAATTTCACCTGCGGCTTCCGTATGCCGAGTTCGTACAACAGGCGTCTCGGTGTATGGACTGCGGAATTCCATTCTGCCATAATGGCTGCCCGTTGGGCAACCTCATTCCAGAATGGAACGACCTGGCTTATCGCGAGCGTTGGCAAGAGGCCATCAAACGGCTCCATGCAACCAACAATTTCCCAGAGTTCACAGGTAAACTGTGTCCTGCACCGTGTGAAGAAGCCTGTGTGTTGGGTATCAACCAACCGCCGGTAAACATCAAGATGATTGAAGAGACGATCATCAATACCGCATTCGAGCAGGGATGGATTAAACCTGAGCCACCGCTGGAGCGAACAGGCAAAAAGGTGGCCGTCATAGGTTCAGGCCCAAGCGGTTTAGCGGTTGCAGATCAGCTGAACAGAGCAGGGCATCATGTCGTGGTTTTTGAACGATCGAGCCGGATCGGTGGATTACTGCGATATGGTATCCCTGACTTCAAACTGGAGAAATGGATCATCGACCGCCGTCTGTCCATCATGGAGCAGGAAGGTATAACCTTCAAAACAGGCGTAAATGTGGGATATGACATCGAAGCGCAGCAATTAATGGCCGAATACGATGCTGTTGTGTTGTGCGGCGGTTCCACTATCCCTAGAGACCTGCCTGTACCTGGCCGTGAATTAAAAGGGGTGCATTACGCGCTGGAACTGCTGGTTCAGCAGAATCATCGTAATGCTGGCGACAAAATTTCTGAGGAACCCATTACTGCCAAAGGTAAGCACGTTGTGGTTATAGGAGGCGGTGATACCGGCTCCGACTGCGTAGGCACCAGTATACGACAAGGCGCTTTAAGCGTGACTCAGATAGAAATCATGCCGAAGCCACCAGAAGAGCGTTCACCGAGTACGCCATGGCCGTTGTGGAGTTACAAACTGCGAACAAGCAGCTCGCACGAAGAGGGCTGCATCCGAGACTGGAACGTAGCCACGAAGAGTTTTGAGGGCAAGAAAGGCGTTGTTACTCAGCTCAACGCGAAGCGTGTGCAGTGGGAAGGCCGAAGCATGAAGGAGATCGATGGCAGCGAATATACGTTGAAATGCGATCTCGCGTTATTGGCCATGGGTTTTGTCCATCCGCAGCATGAAGGTGCACTAGAGCAGCTAGGCGTTAAGTTCAACGAGCGTGGGAATGTGGCAGTAAATGCTGATTACCAAACCAGTGTTCCAAAAGTCTTCTCTGCGGGTGATATGCGGCGCGGTCAGTCTTTGATCGTGTGGGCTATATCCGAAGGGCGTGAGTGCGCTCGGAAAGTAGATGAATACTTGATGGGACGATCCGACCTGACATCACGAGGCGCCCGACGCTGGTAGTATAACTGCTTGCTGTAAAAATGAGCTGCTACTGCGACTGCTGTAGCAGCTCTTTTTTGCATTTTACAGGAACACTGTGAGTTCTTATCGATATCTGTCATTACCACCGTCAATTAACCGCAGCCAATGATCTTGCTGCAATATTATCACTCCGCAGAGAAAGACAGCCATCCGCGTTGAATGTAGCTTCTTCGCAAGGGAAACGGATGGAACTTAATGTCCGAGCTGATTCCCATTTGTGCTAGTTTCCTTTTCCACGTTTGTCGGTCAGAATATATACTCACACGGCGTTGATTTGTGTCGATGACATAATACCCACTAATTGATCGGCCGATCACTCCAGATTTTACAATACGGAAACTTGACGGTTTTTCAACATACATCCTTGTAATCGTCACATTATCCTGACGGTTACTCGCCGCTGTGCGTCCGTAATTATCCACTTGGTACCCATATGAACTCACATTTGCTGGACAGAGCCCTTCATAAGCACGGTTGGGATCTTGGCTCCAGAACTTGGCTCCTGAAGGTGTGCTCAGAATGGATGTTATTGGGCGATCAAAATGGCGCCAGAATGCATTTTGAAGCAGCATGCAAGCGACAAACACCCATGGCAACACGAACAGTAAAAACGCAATAAACAAATTAAGTTTCAACCATTTCATGGTATTCATATTCACCACCATATTCGCTCTTTGGTATGGTATTTCAATAAACCCTGTTTGGCATAACTGTCCCTTATTGGACCTGGGTATAAGAGCGTGCTATCACTAACCTTCAGTCTTTGAAGCATCGCAAGCCAGTGTTCGTAATCCGATGTTAAGAAGTAGTTCTGGCGCTTGTTGTCGAATACAAAATACCCGCGTTCACTGACACCAATTAGCTCACTTTGCAGACAACGAAATCCATATATGTTTATCGGATTGCTGCCATCACGAACAGGATCCTGACTGACTGAATCGAGTGTTTCACGATAGCTTATTGCTTGGTTGTGCGGATAAATAGTGTCACCATTGTGATATGGTTCCGCAACTTCATACTGTGTTCCATCACCGCAAGTAAGCAGTGCTCCGGTAGAACCATCGCCACCGGTATTCATGTAAACAAAACACGCAAGTTCCCAACTGGCCAGAATTAGGGGCACTGACAGAACGGATACAATCACCGATATTAACGCCTTATGTATTATCATGACGTGGTACCTCCGCATTAAACTTATAATACGATTTAACCTAACACCAGTGTTCCTGATCTCATGAATTGCTGATGCACATATCTCATGTAGTGAACTGCTTCAGCGAAACGCTGAAGCAGACCCATTTTAGTAGATTATAAGCAACTCGACGAACAAACACAGATAGACACCAATGAACGCTAATGAACACGGATATTCAAAGAAGCAAGCGATATTACGCAGATTCGGCATCAATTCATCTACGACGGTATATCTCTCTGAACCTCGATAATTACAGGCCCAAGCTATTATCCTCCACGCGTCCTAGTCGCGTCTATTCGCGTTCATCCGCGGTTAAAGCTCCTCTAGATTCAGGCTATATGTGGTCATGAAGTGTGCTGATATTTGATATCATGGCGATATATTGCGACAACTGAACGCAGTGATATGGTATCCTTGCTACGGATAACAAATTGGTGCAGCGACAGACGCGCTGCGGTGGAGGCTAAAATGATCGACGCGACATATTACAACCCGACGAAACTGATATTTGGTCATGGATCGAATACGAAGATCATCGAAGAGATTGTGGCCAATGGACATAAAAATGTGTTGCTTCTGGCTGGCGGCGGAAGCATTAAGGCAAACGGCGTCTACTCGGAAGTGACGAAAGCTCTGACGAAAGGCGGGGTGCAGTGGGTAGAGGTGTGGGGTGTTCAACCCAACCCTGTGCTCAGTAAGGTTAAAGAGGCCATTGAGGTCGTTAAACAGTTCAAATGTGATGCGGTGTTGGCAGTGGGCGGTGGAAGCACCGCTGACAGCGCAAAAGCGGTCGCACAAGGAGTCTACCTTGATGATCCGTGGGCTTCGTATGAAGGAACAGCACAGATAACAAACGCTCTGCCTATTTACATCATTCTCACCATCAGCGCGACGGGAAGTGAGATGAATGCGAACTCCGTGCTGACCGAAGAGGTGGAGCGCAAGAAGTATGCCATCATAGACGACCATGTGCGCCCTGTGGCTTCAGCGATAGATCCTTCGGTTCAAGCCACGCTGCCTTGGAAACAGACAGGTAACGGTGCTATGGATGCCTTGGCTCACATCATGGAAGGGTATTTCAGCGGTAAAGGTGATGAGGTTTCGTTAGCTGTTAGCGAGGCGCTCATGCGCGAGATCATCAAGAACACAGATAAACTACAACTTGCGGAGGATAGTTACGATGCCCGGGCTAACCTAGCATGGGCGGCGACACTTGGATTAAATGGCATCAGCAGTTTTGGGCTTCCAGGTGACTGGGCCAGCCATGGAATTGAGCATGGCATCAGCGCGCTGCATCCACATATCTCGCATGGAGCTGGTTTAGCAGTTGTGTATCCTGCATGGATCGCATATACCGCTGATGCAAATGCGGTTTTATATGACCGATGGGCTCGCGAGGTATGGGGTCAGAATGGCGTAGAGATGGGCATCAAGGCGATGAAGAATAAACTTCAGATGTGGGGCATGCCGGTATCCCTAAGCCAGCTTGGGCTATGCGTGGCGGATATCGAGCCGATTGTAGAAAACATCAGTCGACATGATGCCACATTAGGCAGCGTAAAAGTGCTGCGGAAAAAAGACTACGAAGCGATTCTTAAGCTCGCACTAGAATAACGACTGTTGTGAGTGAAGGGCGCCGGATCGTGGCGCCCTTTTTTGGTATAGACGATATATATAGGAGCATTGCATGGCTGTTGACTTTGCACACAAATCGAAGCGTGAGTCTTGGACTCATCATCCTGTATGGGGAGATGCATCATGGGATAGCTTTATTCGCGATGCTCATAACCCCGTTCACAGAGGATCGGAGCCGATGCGATGGCCTGTGAACGGCTTTTTATTCCGTGATCCGGTCTCCAGTAATTGGTATTTGTATGTAGGCCACTATATGTATGGCTACCGATGTGACCTGACATCTGAGCCATCGTATGCCACTGTGTATAAGTCAACCGATCAAGGGCATTCCTGGACACACCTTGGACGGGTGCTGCCTAAGGAGTTTACGTTCAACTGCCACACCACTATGGTGCATGCTCCTGACGTTTCTGTGGTATATGCCAATGGAAAATACCACATGGGGTTTGATTGGGCACCACGCTCAACCTGGGACAAGTATGGCGATCCTCAGAGCCCAGCGGACTACAACGGCATGGCATATGCTGTAGCAGATCGACCTGAAGGCCCATTTGTAGTGTGTGATAGGCCAGTAGTAGCAACTGGACTAAACAAGCCTGTTTTAGGCAGATATAAACGCTTCTATGCAGGAACACTGATTAAGCGCGAAAACGACTGGATGATGGTTTGCATGGCAGACAGTGCGGGGCGCTTCAGCTGGGTGCTTTTGGGCATGACTGCCAAGAACCCGGAAGGACCATGGACTGAACCGCATCTGCTTGTTGGACCAGACAGCGACCATTTCCACCCACCGCTGATGGAGAGCTATCCTGCATTTACCCATAACGGTGTATTGTATGCTCCTTGCACCAGTGTAGCGGCTAATCGCAATTTCCAGATCATGTGTGAGGCTCCACTCGAAGAAGCACATAAACCCGAGGCATGGCGAATAAGCCAGTCAGGCAGTATGTGGCATGGCATCACGTCGGAATGGGAGCGGATGGGTATATGGGGGCAGACGTTCTCAGGCTTTGTTGATCCATCCGATGGCACTTTTGTAGCGATGTATCCAAGTAAAGACAGCCACGATAACGGCAGTATAAACATTGCGCGGCGGGCTTGGAATAAGCCTTATCGCGACCATGGCTTTTTCATGAGCGCTCATGCTGCACCTAGTCTGAGCCTGCTGCGGCATGAATGGACGTACGGTGATATAGACGTCAAACTGATGCACAAAGGGATTTGTCGGTTGGTGTGGGGCTATAACGCGCCATTAGGAGCCAACCAACCTACCTCAGATTCACGTGTTCATGACCTCAGCCTAACGTCGCATCATGGTTTCGAGATTGATGGCAAAGCCTGGACGCTTTATGCATCGGACGACCATCAGGCACCGCGTGTTGTCGCCAGTGGCCATGTAACAGCGGAACCGAAGGCATTCACGGTTCACGTTAAGCGCACCGGAACAACACAACTGGTTTTAGATGGTAAAGAGGTGTGGTCGGGTGAGCTGCCAGTAAGGGCAGGCATGATAGGTTGGTTGTTGAAGCCTGTTAGCGAATGCGAAATCATGCAGATGACTATATCACCGAATCCTTCCGGCGGTGCGATGAACTTGCTCTATACTGAGGCACTTTTAGGCGGTGGGGCAGGACTGCAAAGCGCCAAGAGTGTTACAGACACTCACTTTAGATATGGTGTCGGTGCGTTATATGTAGAGAACGAGGAAGGGCGGGCCAAGTGGAACTTCACAGGCCGCGGATTTAAACTCTATAGCCCCAACCTACCTGAGGGTGGTGATGTGGAGCTTATGCTTGACGGAAAAGTGATCGGTAAGTATCGGTACGGCGGAACGGCTAAACCATCTTCTGTTGTCTTCCAAAAAGATAATCTGACCGATGGTCCGCATGCCCTGGTAATGCGTTCTCTTTCAGGACTGCTGGTTGTCGATAGCCTTGAGGTCCTATTATAGATCCTTAGTCATCGGAGAGGGTGATGATATGCGGGGTCACTCGTTGACCAACTCGGATTTTCTGCGGATGCAGAATGACGAGTGATTCCGCAGAGATGCCGGTTGCGTATAGACCATCACGCTGTCGTTTTACCACTGTGATCGCGGATTTCTTCACACGTCCGTTATGTACCACAAACACGCTCTCACCCGTTTTACTTTGAAGGCATGCCGAACTAGGCAGATATACTGCCATCTGACGGGTATTAGTCGCGATGCTGACATCAACAGCCATGTTCATCTTGCAAAACGATGGCAGCCAAGTGGGCTGCAAAGTCACCTTCACGCCATGAGGCGGGTAGGGAAGAATAGCTGTCACCTTTGCCTCCCATGTGAGTTCTTTAGCCGTAGGCGAGACCACTGTAGCAAGCTGACCAGCTTTGATGTCGCGAATATGATCACCATATATTATCACCACAATGACGGGGTTTATGGAATCCACGATCTTACCGACCACCATACCGGGCTTAACCACAGTGCCCGGATTTACCGTGAGCTTATTGAGTTCGCCGTTGATAGGTGCGCTGATGGCTTGAACGATGGAACCGGTCCGAGCTGCTGCGACTTTGCGTATCGCCTCGTTAACACGGGCCTGAGCCGCCTTGAGTTGATCACTATCTGCAGTTGTTATATTTGAACCTGATGCTGATGTATGAGCTGTATCGGATGCCTTATACTGCGCCTCCGCATATGCCAGCTGTGCTTTTGCGGCCGATATCTCATGGTCATTATTCGGCGCTTGATTTAGCATGGCTCTGACTGCGGCAACGGCGGCCTGCGTGTCACGAACCCGACTTCTAGCATGTTCATAATCAGATCGACTGATAGCATCATTCGCATACAGCGTTTGGCTGCGCTGGAATTCGGTCTGCGCTTGCGCTGCAGCTTGTTCTGCTTTATCGAAGTTGGCTTGTGAGCGGCTGTGTTGTACGCTGAACCGATCAAGCGCTGTATCCAGCCGTAGTTTGGCTTTTCGAAGCTGTTCTGCGCTTGAGACACGAACAGTGCTGCTGTCGTTCTCGTTGCTTTCGGGAAGCGCGGCCATAGGAGGCGCTGTCAACTCAAGAACACGCTGCCTTGCGGCAAATAGATCGGCCTCTGCCTTATCAAGCGCCGTTTGCGCATCTTGGTTAACAACGGTGAAGATGACTTGGTTGGATGAAACGGTCATGCCTTGGTGAATGAGCACCTGGTCAACTGTTCCAGAAGAACCACAGATGAGGTCACATTCGGATTTAGGCCTCAACTGCCCTTTTCCAGACAGTTCTATGGTAATACTGCGGCTGTGTGCTGCCACCACAGAAACATGCTCGGATTCTTGAGACAATATCACGGCTGTCAGTATTAGGATTATGAATACTGAAATAGATATGAACTGCTTGGTGTTGATAGTGGGCTTCTTCATGCTTCAAGCGAACACTGGGGGCAGGATTGCCGCCCCCAGATTAGTTATCCTAGAGCACGTGGCTGCGAGAAGCCGACTTCATTCGTAGGATAATGCCAGACCATGGCTGTATCTGCGTTTTTACGACTGCCCCTTCAACAGAGTGTCGTTGGGTTGTCAGAGGATCCCAGATTTCAGCCTGTTTGCCGGTGATGTTGATATCACCATTCCATGCATTATCGCTCTCGTTGAATACGAAGTATATGTCCCAACCGCTCTTGCGTCGATGGGTCATGCGTAGATTCGCACTGTCAGTTGCATTTAGCTGATGGCTCAGCCACTTATCAATGACCGAGCTTGTTTCGAGTGCATCAGATGCTTCCAGATACCGCACTCGGCCAGATGCATCACTGAGCATCGTATTAACATCACTGACGATACTGGTGTCAGGGAAGCTCTCTACGGTGTTTGCTGGTTTTGCGCCTACGAACAGCATTCGGCCTCCAGCTTTCCAGAACTTAACAAGCGTCGACCATGCTTTAGCGGGGATTGTGTCGACCGATGGCAGTACCACCACTCGGTAACTGCTTTTGCCGATGACCAACTCGCCGTTGCGTACAGATGCCTGTGCCAGGTTGCTGCTGTGAACATAGTCGTAGTCGCGCTTACCTTCGAAGAGGCTTCGGGTAACATCCCGCTGCATGTCGGAAATGCGTTTGCAGTCTGCAGACACATCGACTGTGCCCTGTCTGCTTGGCGTGAAATTTGCCCACACGCTTTCGATGGGGTATAGCACGCCCACGTCAGCTACACGGTATCCATCGAACAACACGCTGTTAACTCGTGATGTGTATGCTAACAGCTCTTTAACTTGCTGGCTGTCATACTGGTCATAAGATGAGTATGTATTCCAGGCAGTCACTCCGCCCCACAGAATGCGGTTGTATGCTCCGCGGAATAACGCGATGGGTAAATTGGTTTGCCCACCCGATCGTTGAATATGATCGCTGATTTCACACATCACGTAGCGTTTGCCGCCAACCTGAGCGATGCTGCTTGCGAACCTGGCTGCGTCGTATGGAACATGGCTGTCCATCAGCGTGAGGGTGCCTGTGCGTGCGTCTTTGGGGTTGGAGCTCAGCACATCAATTCCTGGAGCATCAAGTGCTTGCAGGCATGTAAACAGATCACCATATAGTGGTGCATGGTGAACCACATTTTCTTCAAGAAGCGCATGGCCTCCAGAGAGTGTGCCATGCTGGTGTGCCCATGTTCGTAACTGCCCGAAGTAGTTTTCTGCAAACAACTCCGTGATGGTTTTATAGAAGTCACATCGCACTTTCTGTGTGTCAGGGAGAACATCAGCCACAAGTGCATCTATTTTCGGCATGATGTCATATCCACGGCGCTTTTTAAACTGCTCTGTTAACACACTAGACCATGGTAGAATACCATGATCTTGCTGTCCAAAATACAGAGCCAAAGAGCTGGGTTCATCGGTAAATGTGCTGACAAATAGCTGTCCAATATCATTGCCTGCATGCTTGGCTAAAGCATCATGCGTGACTGAAATAAAGCGTTTGGTGGTTTCGGCATTGAACATATCTACCGTTCGTGCATTTCTAGGGGATGCATTGCCGTCTACCTGCGTACCTTCAAAGAGGGTGTCTTGAACAACGACCACCACGCGCCAATAGCCGTCTGGCAGGGTAAACTCCAGCATTCCACCGTTGTTGTCGTTTCTTAGCTCAATGTGTTGGCCAGCTTTATATGCTGCTGCACTTAATAAGTTACCTTTAGGCAAGGTTACCTTGTGGCTGCCACCAGTGAGTTTAAGGTCTAGTGTTTTAAGGCACTCTGCCTCAAGCTCAGGATGACCATCTAGTACAATGGTGCCAGCACGTCCGCTTGGGTATCCATTTTCGTCGTAGAACCATGTCTCCATCTTCTTCGCTTTCAACGCTTTTGCAGCGTTGATGAGGGCGTTAAAGTTGTTGTCGGTTCTTGCATACTCACCATTAAGCGGAAGGCTGCTAACATAACCGCCGAAACCCATGTCATATGCGGAATTAACACGCTGCTGCATCGATCCTGTGTCTAGCGGCCAGTTGTGTTCAATTCGGAACATTTTCGCTTCTGCAGGTGGGTTTTGAAAGGCATCCCACATCGGATCATCAGCAGCGCTAGCTGATCCGCTGTGCAGGCTGAAAACTGTAGTCATAAGAGATATCCATCCTAGTATGTGCCATTTTCTGGACGATGTGCGTAAATTAGGCATGTTCTTACTTTCTCCACTATGTGTAAGCAGTGAGTGATGTAGCTGGCTAATGATTACTAGATAGTTCACCTTAGCTTGCTAAAAATCCTGTGTGATGGTGGTGTGGGGCCTCCTCGCAGACTAAAAATGCCACAAAGAGCTCAAAGCTCTTTGTGGCATTGCAATATCTAGATGCGGCTTGATTTATTGCTCATACTGCGGAACCCAGATTTGGACAAATGTGCCCGTAGGTTCATTGACCATAATGATCAAACCGTCGCGGAATTCGCCGTTGCGAACTAACCGAATTTGTTTCAACTCACCTATAATCGGCTCGCTTTGCCATAGCTGCATCATGTTGCCGTCTGGAGAGTTTGACTGTTGGCTGAGGATCAGTCTGTTCCCGTCAGCATCTGTTCGATAGAACATAAGGGGACCATCTCCGCCAAAGCGTGCGTTCAATCGAGCCTGAAGCATTGGCAAGCCTTGCTCAACAAGTTTTGATTCCTTAATGTCTGCCATGTTCAACGGATTAACCGCCCATACCGCGTCAGTATCTTTCGTGGCGCTATGCAGGTCAAGCAACTTCACTTGCGTAGCTGCAGAGAACGACAACCAGTCGATCCCAGGTTTCGTGGTCTTCGCAGTTTTGGCAGGCCAGATGCCGCCAGGAAAAGCGGCCATGGGTTGAATTGTTCCGTTTTTGTTCTGAACAACCATGAACCAAGGCACTTCTTGTTGACGCCTGATCACTTTATATCCGGTTTTGTCCCAGTAAATAAGCTGTGTTGAAGTGATGATCTGATCGAGCGGCTCATTCGGAAGCAGTTTTCCAGCGAGTAGGTTTACTGTCTTCTCCATGTGAATCGGGATCATTTTTTCGGATAGCCATTCGCCCTTATCATTAGGCTTCTTTATTTCGATCTTACAGCCTGTGGGTGTATCGATACGGAATATGAGCCTTGTCTTACCATCAAAGTGAGGGCGAGCCATCTCAACCGCGGTGCATCCTGCTGGTGCTTGCACTGTGTAGGCTGGTTTCCACCCTAAGAAAGCTGCCGTTGGAGCGTGTTTCACAGGCACATATGGCCATATAATCGGAGCCGGTTCCACAATTGGGGGCGTTGGTTGGACTTGTTCAGTTGAGATACTGGGTTGTGCTGTAGGCTCCGGAGTATCTGGCTGTTGTGCGAAAGCTGATATACACAATACGGAGCAAGCAACGATGCTTAACATGTTTAGGGATTTCATTAGTTCTCCTATCAGGATGTGCTTTCTACAAGCAGATTACCACAAAGTCCCGCCGATATGGTCGGCGGGACTTTGGATCGGCATAGCCTTGTTCTATGGAACCGAGATTCTCACTCGAATGGTTGCACCATCACCGCCTTGTTTTTTACCGCGCTTGATGATAAACACAGGGCGATCACCCGATTTGTAGCCTTTCATCTTAGTTTCAAACTCGCTGACTGAGGTTATTAAGTCGCCATCAACCATCTGAATGATATCTCCAGCGCTGATACCGACTTCCCCAGCGGACGAACCTGATGCCACACCATTGATCAAAACACCCTTAGTGGTGGCGGCGAAACCGAGTTCCTTAAGAGCTTGTGGTGTGATGTTTTCTACACCTATACCCAGCTTCTTAGCGGATGTTGCCTCTGTTTGGCCAGATGCGGAAGCTTCACCAGGAACGGTCGGCGCTTCGCCGATCTTTACCTTCACAGTCATCGGTTTTGCTTTTCGCAGCACACTCATGGTAACTGTGGTGCCCGGTTTAATGCGGCTCACGATATCCCGAAGCTCAAGGTCGGTTTCTACCTTCTGGTCGTCAATCTTCACGATGACGTCCTCAACTCGCAGACCGGCGTCCGCAGCAGGTGTACCATCGCTGATGCTAGATACCAATGCACCAGTCTTCGTGCCTAATCGAGATGCGTCTTCTGCACTCACCGGCTCAGGAACTACACCTAGGAAGCCGCGTACGACTTTTCCGTTACCCATCAGTTGATCCATAACAAAGTGAGCTGTATCAACAGGCACTGCAAATCCGATACCGGAAAAGCTGCCGGTAGGTGACTCAATTGCAGTGTTGATACCAATGACCTCACCGCGGATGTTAAGTAACGGACCGCCTGAGTTGCCAGGGTTGATGGTTGCATCGGTCTGAATAAGGTTAGAGTAGAACCGCTCATCACCGCCGCCGCCGATCTCCTCTTGGCGCCCTATGGCGCTAACTACGCCCACAGTCACGGTGTTGCGCTTACCAAATGGACTGCCGATAGCTATTGCCCATTGACCAGGCTTTACGGTTGAGCTGCTGCCCAGCTTTGCCGTGGGTAGATTGGTTGCGTTGATCTTGATTAAGGCGATGTCGCTTCGGTAGTCGCGCTTAACTTCTCCAGGGAATCTTCGGCCGTCATTAAGCAAAACTTCAACTTTGTCAGCACCGCTGACGACGTGGTCGTTAGTCAGGATGTATCCATCGTTTCTTACGATGAACCCAGATCCTATACCTTTCGCTTTTCCACTGGGTGCGCTGTTATCACCACCGCCTCCAAATGGAAATGGAAACATATCGCCACCGGGGAACTGCAGTTTAGGCTGTGCTGATACGGATTTCTCCGAGTAGATTGTAACTACTGCTGGAGATACTTGATCGGCGATATTCGTGAAAGCGGCTTGCAGTTGTTCTGCTGAAGAAAGCACACTTCCTGAGTTTACGTCAGCAGTGGCATACTGACCAGCAGCTTTGGCCACATATGGACGTTGAATGGCTGCTCCTAAAAAGGAGCCGAGTGCTACACTGCCCAATATCAGAGCAGTGAACATACCTGAAGACAGATTCTGTGGTTTGTTAATCATGGAGCTATCCCTCCTGCTATACCCTTGATAGTATATTAACGTGTCACTCCGAATAGCTGACGAATGACACAGGTTGAATGTTAGCTTCTGTGCTTACAGAACGCAGATTGTGGTTCTTATCAATAAGCTCCCACTGCTGGTGAGTTTGCGCTAAGCCGTTCCAGCGCTGCCTAATTTCGTCGGCCTCATTTTGTAATTTCGATAAGTTGAACTGACGCGATACTTCCGGTGTTGGGTTGAAGTTCAGTGCTGCCGAAACATACGAACTTCGATGTGTGAAGCCATATCCAGAAAGAACCACACAGATACTACTTATAGCCATTACGGGGCGTATCACTAATGGCGAACGAAACCAGTCCGCCCAGTTGATGCGGCGTTTTGCTGGAGCAGGTTGCTGACTGGCCATCACGGAATCTACCAGCCTTTGTTCAAATGCAGGTGAAGGAGCTGGTCCCTGCAGTGCAGCCATCATTCGTTTCATGTTTAGCAGTTGTTGGTATTCCGCTGAGCAATCTGGGCATTGGCGTAAATGCTGACTAATGATCATCATATCAACACCACTTAGCTCTTTGTCCATGTATGCTGAAATCATATTTTGGGTTTGCGTGCATGTCATGGCTGGAACTCCTTTAAAAATTCGGAACCGGCATTCTTCACAAGCCAATCTTTCATGGCTTTACGTGCTCTGTGAAGTCGTGACCTTACAGTTCCTTGGCTGCATCCTAATAGCTCTGATATCTCCTCGTAACTCATCCCTTGCATATCGGCTAGAATAACAGTTTCGCGGAAATCTGGAGAAAGTGTATTGAGCGCTAACTGAAGGTGATGGTCAACTTCGTTGAACATCATCACCGACTGCGGCTCGTGCGAACTGTCCGGCAGCTCAAAATGTCGTTGATCATCGCTGTTGCTATTCATAGGTTGATCAAGAGATATCGGCTGCTTAGCCGGTCTGCGCCGGATCATATCTATGAATGCATTACGTGTAATGCGATACATCCAGTTTTCAAACGGCATGTCGCTATTGTATCGATGAAAGAATCTATACGCACGGACAAACGCTTCTTGAGTTAAGTCTTCAGCATCAGCCCGATTACCGCTGAGCCTGTAGGCAACAGCAAAGACAGCTCTATAGTGCTTGCGCATCAGATCCTCAAATGACAAAGGCTGCGAACCGCTTATTGTTTGCGCACATTGTGTTGTTGCATCCATATGAGTATCCCCCTGTTTTAATTTACGCATGAGTGCCTTTCCTTGGTTCCCATTTACGCAAAGAAGGCGCAGTTATCTTTCAATAATCTGCGCCTTCATATCAATCCTTGCCACGCAAGAGCTATTTGTCGCTCTTTGGCATTGGCTCAAGCAGTTTCTCTTTGGTGTAGAGGAAGTCTTCTCTATGGTGATCTGCCAGTTCAAAATCCTGACGAAGCACAATGGCGCCTGTAGGGCAAGCTTCCTGACAGTAACCGCAGAAGATGCATCGCAGGATGTTGATTTCGTAACGAGCGGCATATCGCTCGCCAGGACTGCGCCGATCCTCATCAGTGTTATCCGCGGCCTCTACATAGATACATTTCGATGGACACGCACCGGCGCACAGGCTGCAGCCGATACAACGCTCTAATCCGTCTTCATGCCGGGTAAGCACGTGTCGCCATCGGGTGCGCTCGGGCAGCTCACGCCGTTCCTCTGGATACTGAACCGTGACTGGTTTTGTAAATGGAGGCTGATGAACATAGGTGGTCTTGAACCCATTTTTTAGTGCAGCTAACGCACTGGCTAGACCTTTTACCGGGTTTCCCATATTATATATCCTCCGGTTTTGGCGCCCATGATCCGAGTTCAACTAATCCGCCTGTTGGCCCTTGCCTTACTTTACGCTGCAGCTGCAGCAAGCCATACAGAAGAGCATCCGGGGTAGGGGGGCATCCTGGAACATATACATCAACTGGGACGATCTGGTCTACACCTTGTAGGATCGCATAGTTGTTAAACACCCCACCTGAAGATGCACATGCACCCATGCTGATGACCCATTTTGGGTTTGCCATCTGATCGTAGATGGTTCTCAGCACTGGTCCCATTTTTTTACTGACACGACCAGCAACGATCATGACGTCTGATTGGCGTGGGCTTGGTCGGAAGACCTCCATGCCAAATCGGGAAGCGTCAAAAGTGGCTGCAGCCGATGCCATCATTTCGATAGCGCAGCATGCTAATCCAAAGGTGAGGGGCCATAGTGAGTTCGAACGTGCCCATTTTACTATTTCATCCAGCGAACCAACTAGGATATTGCCGTGTTGTTGGGTGCCGGGAATTTGCGGCATAGACACGTCGTGTGCCGCAATCTCAACGATACGTTGTGCCATATATCATGAACCTTTCGGTAACTTGCATCAGAAACGGAAATACTACACTTATAGTTTACCCCAATGGATAATGACTATCATGTGTGGCATGTATATAGGCATACGACAGTGTATGTGCTAGCCTCAAAACGGATATAGACGGCGCTATGATATTTCAAAATCGAAGGCTAGAATATCATCACTAACCGGTTTGATGAACTGTTGAACGACTCGTTGATGCGCTTCAGAAGGTGCGTAAACTCTGAGTGCTTCCACATTGACGAACCGGGTACAAAGAGCGGTGTGATAGCCCTTACTGCGGGTGCTGAAATCATCACCAACGTAAGTTTCGATGATGCCATCGATTTTGTCTTTGAGCAGCATC
>CAZFLA010000079.1:6518-15672 GCA_964519405.1 uncultured bacterium | reverse complement strand
ATTAGGTGGTAACACGTGCAGTTCACAGAGTTAAGGTATCAAGATCCCGCAACAAGAACCTATCTAGGCAGTCCTAGTCTTGTCCGTCTGCCCGACAGAGCACTGATTGCGTCTCATGACTATTTCGGCCCGAAGTGCCCCCGTAATCATGAAAATGAAGAACACCTAAGCAGCATATACCGTTCGGACGATGACGGCAAGACGTGGCGAAACCTCACGCATATCGCCAACGCATATTGGAGTTCTTTGTTCATTCACAAAGGCAGCCTGTATCTGTTAGGTTGTTCGCAGCAGTATGGATCTATCGTGATTCGGCGCAGTGACGACGGCGGATACACCTGGACTCATCCGCATGATGTGCACTCCGGACTGTTATTTCGTGGAGGGTATTATCACACTGCACCCAATTATCATTGCGCTCCCGTGCCGGTGTTAATCAGTCAAGGGCGGATATACCGGTCATTTGAGGACTGCGACCCGTGTGTTTGGGGTAAGGGCTTTCGCTCAGCAGTGATATCAGCTGATGTCGATGCCGATTTGCTTGAGGCCGAAAGCTGGACCATCAGCAACAAGCTGGTGTTCAACCCTAACTGGGTGCCATCCGATTGGGGGCAGTTGGCCAATCCGGGGTGGTTAGAGGGTAACTGTGTTGAAGCTCCCAATGGCGAGTTGTGGAATATCCTGCGGCTTCATTCGGATCCTTTAACGGACAAAGCGGCGATCGTGAAAGTGCTTGATAACGGCCGTCGGCTTGAATTCGACGCTGAATCTGGTTTCATCGACTTCCCTGGTGGAATGACAAAGTTTACCATCCGACGCGATGATCAATCAGGGCAGTATATCTCGCTCACAAACCCTAACACGGATCCCAGTTTGGGTGCTGCGCAGAGGAACCGGCTAGTGTTGTGCTCATCAAACGACCTCCGTCACTGGTCGCAGCTCAAAGTGCTCATTCAAGACGACCTTCCGCTTGACCAAGTCAGTTCACGTCGTCAGACGGGGTTCCAGTATGTCGACTGGCAGTTTGATGGTGATGACATCATTTATCTTGTGAGAACAGCATATAATGGCGCTCACAACTACCATGACTCAAACCGCATCACCTTCCATCGGCTGTCACAATATCGAAAGTATCTACAGCTCTAAGCCAGGAGCCCGATAGTCGATCTACTTTTACTGCCACCTGAATATGTCATAAACCTCGCAATATTGCGAGGTTGACAAACCATTCGAGTTTCATTCATAATAGGGCCAATAATACAGTGAATTGCCTGTAATATCCAGATCAACTTCACTTATTCATCGACCACCAAATCATCAACGACCAACAAAGTGAATTAATCACTTTCTTTGCAGTGACATGAAATGAGGTGTCATCATGTCATACATCACGAAATCGGTTCACAAGATGATTCTGGCTATGGCGGCCATGGTTGTCGCGTTACCATCAGTGGTTGCTGCAGCTCCTGTCGGTAACGAAAACACAGAGCTCAGCTACACTTGGTATACATATGGTGACCATGAGTACGCTCTTACCTCCACGAGAACTTATTGGGTCGACAACGAAGCAGAAGCTGTGAGCGTCGGCGGGCATTTGGTTACGATTGAGACGGAAGCCGAGAACACATGGCTTACGACGACATTCGCAAACACCTATTGCGTCGGTTATGATGGGAACAGCTCAGGTGCTTGTGCTCAGATTGGCTACTACAACAAACCGACTTCTGGTCAGTGGGTATGGATCAGCGGGATTGCAGTAGGATACACAAACTATGCTTCTGATTTCCCAATGGGGGGCACATATGCGTATATACACTTGAACCCACATCCCACTGCGGGCAAATGGAACGCTAACCCTCCGCATACTACAGGAAGTAACCTTGCATATGGCATTATCGAACGTCAAGCGGTGGCACAGGTTACTATCACCTCATTCACACCCTCTAGCGGAAAGATAGGCGATGGTGTCGCCATCTACGGTACAAACCTCACTGGAGCTTCCAGCGTGGAGTTCAACGGTACCCCGGCCACATCATTCGAGGTTTTAAGCGATACCCTTATCGCTGCCCATGTGCCGGAGGGGGCCACCACGGGCCAGATTTCTGTCACCGCTAATGCAAAAAGTGCAACGAGTGCCGATGTTTTTACCGTATATGAGCCCGCTCAGTTGGAAGTGATGCTCGATCTAGGTGCGGAATACCTCGGCGATCCGGGGCAGGTGCAACTTAACTACACATTAGTAGGCCCCCAGACTTACAACGGAGTACTACCGATAAATGGCGGCATGGCACTGCTGACCGACATAGAACCAGGCACCTACACGCTCACACTGTCGGGCAGTCACTGGCTTACACGCATCGTCAAAGACATTGCAATTGAAGGTGTCAAGCAGGTGAATGTCTTTCTCGTTAATGGCGATTCCGATGGCGACGACCAGATCAACCTGTTTGATTTCGTAGTGCTGGACATCAATTTCGACAAAGCTCACGCCATGGCTGACCTAGATGGCAGCGGTAGTGTGAATCTGTTTGACTACGTGATCATCGACACCTATTTCGGCGCTCAGGGGGACAAGTAGTATTAGCATGATCCGGTAAGTAGACCAATCACTACATAACTTCAACATGGAGATACCATGAAAACAAAACAGAACAGTTTCTATATGGTCTTTGTAGCTATTCTTGCTTTAATGGTTTCGGCCGCAACTGTGTTCGGGGATACTACACAGGAGATGCCATCTATGCTGGGTATCTGGGATGCAGATTGTAACGGATTTACCGGCACCATCAACATCACCTCTCAAACAGGTGCTTCGTTTGCTGGCACTTCACTAGACGATACTCCACTGGTTGATGGCATGATTATCAGGAACACCATAACATACCGGCGGAATATCGGTGAGATTCGCCAGGACTATCGCGGGGTGCTTCGAATCTCGCTAGACGGCACAGCGGTGATGCAAGGCACATTTAGTCAGGATGGTGTTGGGTCATTCCAGTGGACTGCTACCAAACGTACTAAAGTGGCATTATCCAACATCCCTACCATCACCTCTTTCAGTCCCACCAGCGGAATGGCTAGCAATTCACCGTTGGACACGGTATTTATAACCGGAACAAACCTGATGTGGGTGACTGACTTGAAGTTCAACGGTACATCAGCCATGGCATTGTCGTTAGACAACGACACACACATCACAACCATGGTTCCAGCGGGTGCCACCACCGGTAAGATTAGTGTGGAATCTGTGGCAGGAACCGGCATGAGTGCAGATGACTTTACGGTGCTGGATCCAGCACAGTTGGAGGTGATGCTCGATCTGGGAGCCGATTATGCTGGACCACTAAACCAAGTTCAACTTAACTACAACCTGCAGGGAGCTTGGTTATATAGCGGCGTTCTACCGACAGATGGCGGAGGGATCGCGCTGTTAACCGACATACGTCCTGGCAGCTACACACTAACCCTCTCCGGCAGTCATTGGCTGAAACGCATCATCACCAACATAGACATCGAGGGTGTGAAGCTCATCAATGCCAGCCTGACTAACGGTGATGCCGATGGTGACAACCAGGTCAACCTGTTTGATTTCGTAGTGCTGGACATCAATTTCGACAAAGCTCATGCCATGGCTGACCTAGATGGCAGCGGCAGCGTGAATCTGTTTGACTACGTGGTCATAGACACCAACTTCGGCGCGCAAGGAGATGCGATGTAACTGCAGCCCCTTGAAAGCTTCGATCTGTGGAACAGATAGCCGTGTCAGTGTATCTCTGATGCGGCTATTCACTTACGTACAGCCTGTAAGGTCGTAATTCGCTTATAATATGTATGGATGTAATTTTGTCAGATGGTTAGGGGTAATGTCAGTATGAGCTCAACCGTGTTTCCTGAGATGACCGATCAACATCGAAGGGGAATTTCGGTGACGCTGGTGATGCTCGATCAAAACCTGTGTAGGATTGCCCGCTGGGCCGAAGGGCGTGAAGCGCAGTCGGTGATGTTTGAGGAGCGAAATGAGCTGCGGCCTGATCAGCGCATAAAATTGCTGGAACAGGTGACGGAGTTGCGGACTAAGATTGCGCAGATAAAAGAGTGCTGCGGTCTGAAAGAGGAAGCCGCCAGTGTGGTAAACAGTATTTTTACCATCTGTTTCGGCCTGCGAGATGACCTGGTTGACCTTGAACCTGCTTTCATGCGGCGGTATGGTGAGCTTAGTGCAGAGCTTACTGATTTTCTGGATGGTTCGTCCAAGGAGATACTACAGAGGATGGACGGTCTGGCAGCCATCGTTAAAAGCCGCAAACTAGATGATAACCAAGCTGAGAGGGAATAGATGATATCAGTAAGAATACCAGCAACCTCCGCTAATCTTGGACCTGCTTTCGATTGCATGGGCGTAGCGTTGGATCTATGGAATACCTTTGAGCTTCGACGGCAAGGCCCTGCAGGCTCTATCACCGTTAGGACTCTGGGTGAGGGTGAAGACAAGCTTCCGACAGACGACACCAACCTTATTGTCACTGTTATCAAACATGAGCTGGGTGAGTTGTATGATAACCTGCCTCACGGGTTGAATATCGCCTGCTACAACAGTGTGCCCTGTGCCAGCGGATTAGGCAGCAGCTCAACCGCGGTTCTCGCTGGTATTATCTTCGCAGAGGCGCTGCGTCTGACGCCGCCAGATGACGACTTCGACCCCGACTGCCTTGATATGCAGTTAATCCTTCAGCGCGCTCTAGAGGTTGAAGGACATGGCGATAATGTGGGACCTGCCCTAAAGGGCGGTGTGGCGTTGATTATGCCCGATCAAGAGGGTATCGTTGCTCAGCAGATGGAGTTCGTGCCATTTCGGGTGACCGTATGTGTTCCAGACTTTAACTATCTGACCGAAGTGGCAAGGGCTCGACTGCCGAAGGAAGTTCCTTACCGTGATGCTGTGTTTAATATCGGCCATGCGATGTTGACGGCGCAGGCTCTGCGTTACGGCGATATGGAACTATTGCAGAAAGCCATGCGCGATAAGCTTCATGAGCCATATCGCATTATGGATATCCCGGGAGCAAAAGAAGCACGCAGCGCAGCGTTAAAAGCGGGCGCCATTGCTGTGACGCTGTCGGGAGCTGGGCCAGGGCTGATCGCATTCGCGACCGAAGGTCACGCTGCTATTGGTAAGGCGATGAGTGATGAGTTCGCTAAAGCCGGACTGACAGCACGATGGTGGGCACTTGACGCTGTTGAATACGGCTTGAGTGTACGCCGGCTGCCGTAACAAACATTTGAAGCCAGACATTAAGGCTATCCAGAAGCTAGCCCCGCTGTCACCCTATATTGCGGTGATGGTGGGGCTGTTTGTTTACAAGAGTGCCTGGCTTGCAGTGCTGATATATCAGCTTTTGGCGTTGTTTGTGGTGTTGATGTGCCGTCCTCAAGTGAAGATGCAGTGCTCGAAATCAGTGGCATTGTGGGTGTGCTCACTTGTCTTTGGCTTAGCGGGTTTGATACTGGTTATCGGGGCACCATGGCTGATGGATGGCGGATTACTAACCGAACGGCTGTTATCTGTAGGCCTAAATGGCCATAGTATTGTGTGGTTTAGTGTATGGTTTTGTCTGCTTAACCCTGTGTTGGAGGAGCTGCTCTGGCGAGGCGTGCTGTATACTCCACGCCTGGCGCCATCAATTCAAGACGTCGCCTTCGGCGGTTACCATGCGATCGTGATGATGAACTTACTCTCTTGGCCCTGGGCTTGCCTTGTGTTTGTGGTGTGTGTGACTGCAGGTTGGCTGTGGCGGCTGTTACGATGTTATAGCGATGGACTAGTTTTACCGATTTTGGCTCACACGCTGTCAGATACCAGCATCATGGCGGCTGTGTGGTGGCTGTGCTACGGTAAGCAGCCTCTATGAGCGGTGTCGGACGGAGCATCATAAATAACGCTCCGTGCTGTGCATTCGTTCACTGCTTCTTTGTCAGTTTGAACCAGCGGGTTTGACCCTCATTAAAGTGGGCTGTAATGATCTGCCCAGACTGTTTGATGATGGAACCAGTGAGCGGTACTGCCTTAACACCATCCGGGACATTAATGATCTTTGCACCAGCCGCAGCAGAATGAACCATTAACCACTGACCATCCGTTTGAACCGCGGAACCATCATCAACCCAAACATGCACAGATGAACGACGCATTAGGTGTGTGAGCAACTCTGCCGTTACGCCCAGACTACCCAAGAAGATATCGGTATGGCGTGCCGATTTCTTGATGGCAGCACTCACCGCGCCGTCAGGATAGCGACCGAAGACCTCGACTGATGGATCTGCGGCCACGAGCCGTGGTGACAACGTAAGGTCTGGCGCCCATCGTAATCCTGCAGCTAATCCTTCTCCTATGCTGTTCGATTTGCCATCTGCAAGCTTGAGCTGCATGGAGGTCAGCGCACATGCTTGGCTGATGCTGAACTGCGACCCGTTGATGTAACCTGGTGCGTAGTGCCATATCGCTGTTGACTTGTTTTGATCTAGTCGCCCGCGTAGTTGCCTAACTTGCTCTGCTGACAATGAAAATGCGTTGGGGAACAGGTAAAGCTTGCATGGGGGCACCAATCCTTCGATAAAGTCCTGAAGCGTGTAATACCCTACAGCAGCTCCGGATTTATTGCATTGGTTTCTAAAGTCTATCAGCGACCAGTTGAAGGCGTCCCAGTCACTTTTAATATAGAGCTTTGACCTTTCGTCTATGATCACTGCAGCATCGGGCTTATATTGGGTGGGGTTTTTGTATAGGTCACGATACATGGGCAAACGCTCAGCCAGCATCTTCCATGGTGCAGGGTGCTTGAATGCACCGGCACCAGATAAATCCATCCACCACGATGCAGCTCGGTGGATCAGCAGATTGCCGTAGTTGCGGTCGAGTAGATTCACCGTAGTCTCTAAGGTTTGTGACCTCACACCAAACATATCATCAGATAACCATTTTGGCACAGCTGACTGATCGACAAGGCTCGTGCGGATGTCATCTTCGTTAAGCCACAGCTTGTTATGCAGCGGGATCGAGTCTACTGGCGACATAAACCCTGCTGGCTCACCGACTGTTCTGCCGAAGTAGGGTACGGGGCTCATCAGCACATCGACATCGGTGCACAGCAGCAGTTGCTGCAGTGAGTTGTGCGCTCCGAAACTGCCCACGAGTTCGGTGGTGTATCCATAGCAGAAAACAGTCAGTTTGGCGTTGTTTGTTTCACTCTTTACCACACGTGCCCAGTCGCGAATTCGGCTGACTGCAAGCTCGCTCACATAGGCTCCATAGTCCACCCAGTTGCGTTCTTTTCGCGGAGTGTAGAATACCTCTATCGGCTTGGCGTTGCCCTGGTAATGCATGGGGAAGCGTGCTGGTTCCCCAATTGGTATGAGCTCATCGTTGAGCGTGATCTTGGGGTTCGCCCATGCCTTCTGCAAGTTCGCGTCTGTATGGTATATCCCTTTTAGCCATTCGCGAAACCGCTGTTGGTTAGGTTGACTAATGTCGGGCCCCTTCTCACGAAATTGGTATGGGAACATCTCGAACTCAGGGCCACCGATGTGATAACCGATAACCCTATTACCATATGGTCCGTCTTCAACATATCGGATGATTTCCCGCAAGCCGCGATTGGATAGCTGCCAGAAGTAGGGTGAGGCCAGTGAGATGGGGCCCGTTGTGCCGTCTGCAAACCGCATGATCTGGTTGGCCGCAATGTCTTTCCACTCCGGCCAGCCCGGGTTGGGACCTGGCCAGAGACGCAAGATTAACATCGCCTTATCATCTTTGTCGGCGAAAGAACGCAGTATGTCATTTAAACCTGTATGGTCATTCCCGTCTGCGATATAGGATGTTGGCAACAGCATGGAATACAGATGTACACCAGCCGAAGCCGCATATTCAACCTGCGGATTCTGAAATCTGCGTATGTAGTCGTCACTCTGGCCTGTGTTGTAGAAAAACACGAGTGGTACAGTGGGTTTACCGTTAATGACCAATTCAGGAACCTTGTTCACTGTGTGAACGCGCACCTTCATGCTGTGTTTGTTGAACTGAGCATGTGCCATGTGCGGCAGTAATGTGATAAGGGCTAAACAGACTATGGTTGTAAATATCATAAACGCCATGGGTGATGTCATCTCCTGTAAGTGGTCACACCGATATATTGGCGATGGCGCATGCTTCTTCCTGCTGTGTTAATTCGTGCAGAATCCGGTGATGTATGCGTAGTGGATCGAAGTATCTAGTATGATAGTACTCATACTAGAACCACCTGAAATAGGAGTAGTGAAGATGCCTTTTAAGAATCCCATCATCCCTGGGTTTCATCCTGATCCCAGTATCTGTCGCGTGGGTGATGACTATTATGTGGTCACAAGCTCGTTCGAGTATTTCCCGGGTATACCCATATTCCACAGTAAGGATCTAGTTAACTGGCAGCAGATAGGTCATTGCTTAACCCGCGACTCTCAACTTGATGTCCGCACATCTGACTTTAACAGCGGATTATACGCACCCTGTCTGCGATACCACAATGGCGTGTTTTATATGGTGTGCACGAATGTCAGCCGCCGTCCGCAAAAGGCTCATTTCTATGTCACCGCGACGGACCCTGCAGGCGAATGGAGCGATCCCGTGTGGATTGCTGGCGAGTGCTTCGATCCAGATCTGTTTTGGGATGACGATGATCGCTGTTATTTCCTGCATATGGACTTTATCCAGCGCGGTATCTATATGCAGCAGATTGACCTGCCAACTGGTGAGCTTCTTGGTGAGGAGAAGCAAGTCTGGGCAGGCTTTGAAGACCCTGCTTGCGAAGGGCCTCACCTGTTCAAGATAAATGGATGGTATTACCTGTTCTGTGCAGAAGGTGGAACGGGTCGGGGGCATATGAGCTGCGTGTCTCGCAGCCGGGAGCTATGGGGGCCTTATGAAGGGCATCCAGATAACCCCATATTAAGCCACCGCTGTGCTGTGTTCGATACCGTGAAAAATGTGGGGCACTGCGACATCGTTCAAGCGCAAGATGGCCGTTGGTGGCTAGTGGCGCTTGGCTCGCGAACACATCGTGAACACTCCGTACTGGGCCGTGAGACCTTTTTAGCTCCGCTAGAGTGGAACGAGCAAGGCTGG
>CAZFLA010000079.1:0-6508 GCA_964519405.1 uncultured bacterium | reverse complement strand
GGTGCCGGGTAAGCGAGTGCTTGCTGAATGCGATCTCACTCCTTTACCGGTGCACCCATGGCCCGAAAAACCAGCCCGAGATGACTTCGATTCTGACAAGCTAGACGATGCATTCGTGTATCGCAGGAACCCGCAGCGCGATCATTATAGCGTGACCGCGAGGCCTGGATATTTGCGGATGATCGCATCATCAGCTGGGTTGAACGGCGAGCTGCAAAAACCGGTTGGACGGGTGACAATGGTTTGCCGACGACAGGAACAGCACAGGTTTGAAGCCAAGTGCAAGCTGCAGTTCGAAGATGGCAACCACGATGAAGAAGCCGGTATGACTGTATTCATGCATGACCACTACTACTACTCGATTTGTGTGCAGTTCCGCGTGAAAAAGCGACGGTTTGTGGTGCACAAGGAGGTAGGCGACATATCAATCAATGTGGTCGATATCCCCGCACCAGATGGTGACATCGTCTTTGTCATACGCGGTGATGAAGACAACTACTGTTTGGGAATAGAACAACAAGGCTATTTCGTTGAGCTTGCCCGCGGAATGACAAAGTGCTTGGCATCGGAGTTTACTGGCGGCTTCTCTGGAGTGATGATCGGAATGTATGCAACCTGCAACAACCGATCCAGCAAAGCCTTTGCCGATTACGATTGGTTTGAATACCGCAACCTGTAATAAGCACACGCTGCAGAACGGCCTCCAAGTATGTTACTCTTGGAGGCCGTTTGTTGTCTGTATGCATCAGCTTGTAAAGGATAAGCTAAGCCGCTGTTCCATCAGACACATCACCTGCGGTTTTCGCTGATGGGCGCAAGTTGCTATACTGAAAGTGAGAGTCAACTGCCTGGAGGTCAATTGTTAATGCCGGAATATGAAGCGATAATCGGTATGGAAGTTCATGCCGAACTGCTTACCGAGAGTAAAATGTTTTGTCGATGTGCTAATGCCTTTGCTGGCGATCCGAATACTAGATGCTGTCCTGTATGTATCGGATTACCCGGCGCACTGCCTGTGATGAATAAAAAGGCGGTAGAGCATGTCGTTCGAGCCGCTTATGCGCTGAACTGTGACATCTCTATGATCTCTCATTGGCATCGAAAGAACTATTTTTATCCTGACCTGCCGAAGGGCTACCAGATATCTCAGTATGGTCTTACCCCAATTGGTGTAAATGGTTACCTGGATATCGATATCGACGGTGAAACCACGCGGGTGCACATCAACCGCGTTCACCTTGAGGAAGATACCGGAAAGCTGTTCCACGTTGAAGGCAGCGATGAGTCTGCCATTGACTACAACCGATCTGGTGTGCCGTTAATGGAGATCGTGACGGAATTTCCACCGGACATCCATAACTCGGAACAGGCCAAGGCGTATCTGCAGAAGCTTCGCCAGTTGCTAGTGTGGGTTGGTTCCACTGATGGTCGTATGGAAGAAGGCAGTCTTCGATGCGAACCCAATATCTCAGTGCGCGAACAGGGTGCAGAGAAATACGGTACAAAAACAGAAATTAAGAACCTCAACTCATTCCGGCATGTTCAGGACGGAGTGGAGTATGAGGTGAAGCGGCACATATCACTGCTGGAAGACGGTCAGCGAGTGGTACAGGCTACTCGTGGCTTTAGCCCAGAACGTGGTGAAACCTTCCCGATGCGAACCAAGGAGAGCGAGCAGGATTACCGCTACTTCCCTGATCCTGATCTGCTGCCGGTTCAATTCACCGAGGAATGGCTAGAAGAAATCCGTAAAAGTATGCCAGAGATGCCCGATGCCAAAGTAGCAAGGTATATGTCGGAACTGGGTTTGCCGAAAGAAGATGCTCTGCAGTTGACTCAGGAGCGTGAGCTTTCGGAATACTTCGATACTTGCATTGCCACAGGATGCGATCCGAAGGGTGCTGCAAACTGGATTACCGGTGAGATTACCCGGTTAATGAACCTGCAAGGCGTAAGCATCACCGAGCTGAAAGTGACACCGAAACACATCGCGGAGCTGTTGGCACTGCTGGAGAAGAAGGCTATCACAAGCACTGCCGCCAAGCAGGTGATGGAAGCTTGCTTTACCTCTGGTGATATGCCGAAGAAAGTGGTTGCTGCACTTGGTCTGGGTGCCATTAATGACGACAGTGAGATCGAGAAGATGGTCAACGCCGCTATCGAGGCCAACCCAGATGTCGTGGAAAAGATCAAAGGCGGGAAGATCCCTCCTGTTAAGTTCCTGGTTGGGCAGGTCATGAAGTCGGCTCGTGGACGCGCGAATGCTGCTGATGTGGAAGCCATGATCTTGCAGAAACTCGGCGTTGGGTAGTCCACTCCCTCTCGATAGTAATGATGATACGTTGGCCCGGCAGGATATGCGCGGGCCAACGCGTTCATTTGAGCCCTCTCACAGTGCGGCGAGACGGAAACTGATAAAGCGTGCACTACTCGGCGCTTTGGGCTTATGGTGTGGGTATGAAGCCGTTACATCGCAGCAGATAGACACCAACACATTTGACGTGGTGCTGCCGCACCTTCCTGCTAACCTAGACGGCTTTCGCATAGTGCAGTTAAGTGACCTGCATCGGCACAACAACGCATCGGACAAGATCATTACGCAGTCTATGCAAATGGCTGAAATGCTTCAACCGGATATCCTCGTGCTTACTGGCGACTTTGTTTCATCACAGATGAAGAACATCGTTCCTGCCCAAAAACTCATCTCGACGGCTCGCGCGAAGTATGGCGTTTATGCGGTGCTGGGAAATCATGACATCTGGGTGAGTGGACCTAAGGTGGCCAGTGCGCTGCGTGCAGACGGCATCAAAGTGCTTGTGAATCAGGGGCATCGGCCAGTTAACGGGCTGTATATTGCAGGATCCGATGATTGGTGGACAGGGCACCCCGATGCAGAAAAGGCATTTGGTCGTAAACACCCAGATGAGGCGGGGATACTGTTGGCACATCACCCTAAAAGTGCTGAGACAATACCCAACATGCCAGTTTTGGTGTTGTCTGGTCACACCCATGGGGGACAGATTTGTGTTCCGTTCGTGCCGCGTAACTGGCTGCCGGGATTGTTGGGTTCGCACTACATCAACGGTTGGTATCGCAACGGGCGCAACTTGATGTATGTCAATCGAGGTATCGGCACAACAGGTCCGCCTGTTCGCTTCTACTGCCGTCCGGAGATCACAGTGTATGTATTAAGACATCAGGGGAAGGCGTCCGAAGTCAGTTACCGGATGGTGTAACAAGGATCGTTCACAAAGCGTGACGAATGCCGCACAGAGTAATTCTCTGTGCGGCTTATCATTTACCGGCCTAAAATGGCATCCATGGCCCGCGAGGTGTTGTCAAGCAACACTTTCGGATAACGGCTGTAGCCGTAACCGGGCATCACTTCCGCGGTGAGATAGCCGTTATATCCTGCCTGTTCTAGCGCTGACAAGACTGCTGGCCAGTTGACATCACCTGTCAATAAGTCCACAAATCCTTCAGCGGTGCCCACGTTACGTCGGAAGTCCTTTAGGTGTATTCGCTTGATGCGTGAGCCAAGCGCCTTAATCCAGTGCTCTGGGTAGCCGTATGGCATACAGTTGCCCACATCAAAATAGGCTCCAACATACTCTGTACTGAACTGATCGATAAACTGGCAGTATTCGCCAGGACCAGTGAGGAACTTGTTCCAAACGTTCTCCAACCCTACAGCGATCTTGGCCTGTTTGGCATGTTCTGCCAATATGCCCACCGATTCAGTTGCTCGGTCCCACACGGTGTTAAAGTCGATGAGTTCGCTGTTAGGATCGAAGAATACATCCACTGAACCGGGGATCACCAACACAGCACCCGCATTCAGCCAAGCGGCAACGTCGATAAGCTTCTTGCCGATGTTTATGGCTTCCTGACGCACCACCGGGTTTGATGACGACAACGACTTGCCCCAAAACAACCCTGTCGCCACGGAACTGATACGTATTCCGGCTTGTTCTGCTTGCTTGATAATCTGTTTTGCTTGCTGCTCGGTAGTTGTCAGGCTGACATCACCAGTTTCTGACATACACGCCTCTATCGATTCAAAACCTGCAGCTGCGGCTTCTGCGAATGCTTCATTGATAGGTTTCGAACCGTCTCCACTACCAGGAAAAGCCCAGTAGCTGATGCCTTTTGTAAACATTATCTTCTCCTGTGGTTGATAAATTATCTGGCTATGATATCTATGCTCACTAAATCATAGGTAAAATCAAACATGATACGAGTCGGTGCGAGAACAGTTTGACATACCCATTGCCTAAAGTCAACAGTTTTCCGGCGGATATTTCGGTAGTTAAGGCTGTATACTGATGTTCGGTAAAGGGCTGTTCGACGGTTGTTAATCATGTGTAAGAGGTTTGGCTGCGGCAGCAACATCAGCTTTTACTCGTAAAAATTCTCATAAGTATTGTCATAGTTCTTCAGCAGCATATCGATAATAAATACGGTTCTGTCATCATCATTTTGTCATGGAGGTCTCTCATGAGTTCGTTGGTTTTCTGGCTTCAAAATAGTGTGAAGCGTGTATATCCTACGACGAAGTCGAAGGATAAGTCGGACATCTGTCTCCTCACGGCTCGCAATGATCAAGTGTCGTTTCAAGCGTGTGTGCGCAACAAAACATCGCGTCCTGTAGATATCAGTTTGCAGGTTGAAGATGCAAATGGTCTTCTGGTAACAATTCGCAGGGTCGGCTATATACCTCTGCCGCACATCACCCCGGATGTTCCCAAAGAGCATGTAGAGGCTACCAAACACGTACCCGGATTTGCTCCTGATCCTCTTTTCCCGGAATCGGAAACAAAAATCGGGCCATATGAAACTCAAGCATTTTGGGTGACTGTAAATGTTCCGGCTGACATCGAGCCTGGCTTGCGGTCACTGTCGGTGCAGTATGTGCAGGATGGTGAAGTCGTTGCTGAGCTATCAGCCGGCATAGATACACGCCCTCTCGTTGTCACCCCCACGAAATTCCCTGTGGTTCACTGGTTCTACGCCGATTCGCTGTGCGACTGGTATAAAGTGGAGCCATACGAAGACAAGTTCTGGCCCATTCTGGAAAACTACGTTCATGACCTCGTTACTCATGGCTGCAGCGGACTCTATGTTCCGATCATTACACCTCCAACAGATGGCATTAAGCGGCCGCATCAGCTTCTGAAGGTCACAGAGGCATCAGCTGGATCTTACGAGTTTGATTTCGCCGATGTGGAGAAGTGGGTAGACATCGGTCTGAAGCAGGGGAGTCAGTATTTTGAGTGGACGCACTGGTTCTGGCAGTGGGGCGTTCAATGGGCGTTGCGTGTGTATCGCAAGAACTCCGACCCTGAGTCTCTATTGTGGCCGCACGAAACGTCGGCAACTTCAGATATCTACCGTAACTTCCTAAGCCAGTTATTGCCGCAGTTGAAGGTATTCCTGGAGAAGAAGGGGATACTAAACTGCTCGTTCTTCCATGTGTCGGATGAACCCCATGGCGAAGAGCACATGCGGAATTATCAGGCGGCACGCCAGATGCTTCGCGAGATCGCCCCTTGGATGAAGGTGATGGATGCCTTAAGCGAAGTGGAATACGGCAAGCAGAAGATCACAGATATGCCAGTGCCCTCTATTGGTGTGGCACGAGAGTATAAAGAGGCTGGGATACAGTCATGGGTGTACTATTGCTGCGGTCCGCGCGGCACATTCCTGAACAGGTTCATTGATACTCCATTGACGAAGATTCGTATGCATGGTTGGTTGTTCCGCAAGCTTAATGCTCTGGGCTTCTTGCATTGGGGTTACAACTACTGGTATAAAGCTGGCACTCAGCAGATGATCAACCCGTTCATGGAGTCGTCTGGGTGTATGTGGCCTGGCTGGTCTTATGGTGACCCATTCGAGGTGTATCCTGGTGAAAATGGACCAATAGACTCGATGCGATGGGAGGTCTTCGGCGAGTCGTTGCGTGATCTCGCATTGCTGGAGTCGGCTGGTGTTGAGGCTGACGATCCGATATTAGCAGAGATAGATGGCTATGACAACTTCCCGTTCACAGATAAGTGGATATACGAAGCTCGCAAGCGGGTTATCGAGCGCATTCCGTATGATGCTTAGAATTTCGCTGTTGTAATACGCGATTCTGAGTAGAAGGCCGCATGAATGTATGACTTCATGCGGCCTTCAAATCTTTATATCAGGGAAACTAGATTATTACCAAAATAATAATATATGTATTATATATTACATATATGGGACTATATAGTATGTTGTAATACACTTATACCTTGATGACACCCCAAAAACTGCGAATTTTGACGAATTTTGGAAAAACATGTGTATAGGGCTTGACACGGGTGTTTTAGGATGGTATGATTATCTTTGCCGGAGCGAAATGAGAAGTTCTCAGCGCCCGGTTAGGACCTTGAAAACTAGGTGAAGCAGCGAACCAAACGAAGATACACGAGAGTGTAAAATCAGTATGGTAATTCGGTTTTGAAGCAATAGAATCCAC
>CAZFLA010000078.1:0-15750 GCA_964519405.1 uncultured bacterium | reverse complement strand
GCAACCAGTTTCGCCATCATACCGTTCCAGTTGGCGTCTGCACCATCGGTGCTGAGTTTGTCGCACTCCAGCCCCGTTCCAGAAGCAGGAGCGGGTCCATTCACCGCGCCTGTGCATGTGTGTCCAAAACGCATAATGGTCCAACTCCCAGCAGGAGCTTGCCAATCTAGAGAGCCATCGGGCATCATCTGCGATGTTAAGTTCATGATGCTATCAGCATCTATGACGCTGTCTGCAGGCACATTACCAATCGGCGTATTCGCACCTGAAACCACATAGGCAGCTTTGACGGCGATGTCGGCAACGCGGTAGCTCCCGCGTTTAGGAAAGGCCAATACCTGGATATCTTTATAGTATCCGTGCTGCACCTCAGGCATTGGAAGCTTTATTCGAACATCGCTGCCGCCCTGAACGTTCGTCTCGGTGTAGACGACCTTCTGCATCGCCTTATCAGCAGTTATCCATGGACCGCCGCTGCCATTCCAGCCAGCGTCATTGTTCATGTTCACTTCCAGCCCTAACCGAGCGGCTTCTCTGATGACAATACCGAACAGGCGCTGCCATTCTGGACCCATGAAGTCGACTTTACCCACAGGGGCACCTTGATCGACTTCCATGATCAACACGCCGCCGATGCCAGCCTTTGCCATCGACTGAAGGTCAGCCTTGATACCTTGCTCTGTGATGTTGCCATTCAGCCAAAACCAGTAAACCCATGGTTTCGCTGATGCAGGTGGATTGACAAAGTTTTGGCGCAGTGTATCCGCACTGCTGAACACAGCGCATAGAACCAATAATATAGCTGCTACGATGCTAGCTCGTTTCATATGTATCTACCTCGGCTTATTTTCAGCATTAACAGACTTGTTTAAATCCGATACCCAGCAGTTGTGCGAGCTTCTGCAGTTTACCGGCGATATGCCCCACACCAATCGCACAGTGATGTGCCGGTCCGGCACAGCACCAAGCATTGACGAAATTCTTAGCTCCTATGCTAAACCTGTAGCGGCTATTCGTGTTGCCAATCTGAAGTGTTGGTCCAGCAACAGATTCCGCTTCGGCCACCAGAAGCTGCACTTTACCATCACCGTCTTGAATCACGCTCAACAGCGTGACATCCCCGTGTTTGACTTCCATCTGTATAGATAGTCCCTGACCAGGCTTACCGTGATATAACGGCAAAGGAACCAGCCCCACTTTCTGCTGGGCGATGGCAGCATGAGCAGGACCGTCGTGTCCCAACAGCACCACATCATCTTCGAAATCCATCAAGTAGAGTTCAGAGAAGGAGCCGCCAGCTCCAAATGCGTCCATGATCTTCATGGCCTGCACATTCTTAACTTCACATTCACCGGCTACCGGTACATGCTGAGCGGTGAGCAATGTGTTGCCAGGGATAACACTGGTGACAATGTCTTCATACTCGTTGCCGTTCTGACCTTCATAGTAATAAGCCAATGACCCAAGATTATGCATGCTCACTAACGCATCAAGCGCGCATGATGTCCTCGCAGCCCGTATCAGCTCTGATTGCGAACACTGTGGGTCAACTTTGAACCACTCATCAAACTGCTGCAGTTTGGCCTCTAGCTCTTCGTCTGTCACTTCATGGCGCAAGGCAGCCAGTTGGCACATCTCCAAAAGTTCGAAATGATTACCAAACACAATGCTTTGCTGAGTGATATCTGTATAGACATCAAGCATACCGCAGTAGTAGTGTCCTAGTATGCCAACACGGTTATTCTGCATCACGGACTTCACAGAAGCAGCCTGAACCCAATCTTCTATCTCTGCCCAGGCATCAACATCATCTAGTGTTCCAGTGACCAGATGGTAAGGAATATGTGCTTGGTTAAAGACACAGGCGATCTCTGGTGCAGAGCACGCCTGACAGTGCTCCAACCATATACCTGTCATCAAACCGCGATCACCCAAGCTGTTGAATGCTTCGTAATCGAGTTTGGCAACTGGCTGCAGGTTAAGCACCACCACAGGAACGCCTACTTTTTGAACGACAGGCAGCACGGTAGAGGACAGCGCATATGTGCTGACATACAGGAATATCACCTCTACTTGCTGACTACTAAACAGATCCGCCGCGCCACGAGCCTTCACAGGATTATCTATCAGTCCCGCATCAACCACCTCCGCACCAAACCCGCTGATGCGTTTGCATATATTGGCGTGATATGCCAGCAGATGCTCTTTGAGTTCGCCAAACTGCGCCCAGTAGGTATCAAGTCCGATGGCAAAAACGCCGACCTTAACCCTCGACGGGTCTTTCCTAGTCATTTCAAAGCTCATTTGATCACCTTCGTAAACTTATCGATGTAGTTGCCAATGCCCACCAGCACCGTGGATCCCACTAACACATAGATACCAGCAAGCAGCGTACGGAATGTTTTCTTCGAACAGCCCTTCCATTCCTTATAAGCCAGTCCCCACAGGGTGCTGAACACGATGATAAATGCCATATGGATGGTCCAGCTAGAAAAATCATAACGTCCCATTTGAGTGGTTCCCATGCCGTAGAACATAAACTGAACATACCAGGTGGTGCCAGCCAATGCCGAAAACAGTAGATTCGCCATATTGGGTGCTGCATTCTCAGCAGAGACTTCCTTCCAGCTCTTATTCTTGATCAGAAGATATAAACAGGCGATGAGGTTCACAGTAAACCCACCTGCGAAGATCACGATGTAGGACACGGAGTTCACCCACAGTTCCGGCGTGCCCATGAGTTTGGCTTGCTCCGCCATCGGCTTACCTGCTTGGATAGCAAAGGCCATACATGCGCTCATAACACCGGCGAAGACAGCAACCCATGCACCTTTGGCAAAGTTGAACTCCTTGATGGTGCTCTTCTTTTCGGTGTCAGGTACTTCCTTCTCTTTCATCATGCCAGCTAATCCGCTGATAGCCACTCCAAGCAGACACACGGCCATACCCAGCATCAATGTTAGCCCAGATGGTTTTCCCAGCAGCTCCATAAACTGACCTTTGAAAATCGGCGGCACGATAGTGCCAAATAACGCGCAAAAGCCAAGTGCCATCGCATACCCTAATGACACTCCGAGGTAACGCATCGATAAACCAAAAGTCATACCGCCGATACCCTATAAGCAGCCAAATACATAACTCCAGATCAGGCTGCTGCTCGGTGCTGATGTAAGTATTTGCATAGTATATGGGCAAACCAAAGCCGCTATCACCCACGGCATCACAACCCAGCTAAAGATGCCGCCAAGTATCCAGTAAAGCTCCCAGCTCCATTTCGTCACACGTTTATACGGGATGTAAAAGCTTGCGGCTGCCAAACCGCCTATGGCATGTAAAAATACACCTAATACAGGATTTGAATGCATCACAGTCTCCCTATTTTGTTGGTAGAGTAGAACGTGATTACATTATGGATAGCCACTAGTGGGAAATCAATGGCTTGAATGGTATCATATTTGCAGATTTTGACCAAGGACAAGACGATGAAATACGCGTGTCGATATCTACCCATATCGGAAGATACACAGAATCAGGGCCTTTATGTCATTGCCGGAGGATACACACATATCGATGCAAACACAACATATCCCCCGACATTCCACCCGATGGGATACCAGTTTGATTCCGACAAGGGCCGCATCCTGCAGGAATACCAAGTTGTGTACATTGCCAAGGGTAAAGGGGATTTCCGCACCACTGCCTCTGGGCGGCATCGTATCCTGGCTGGCAGTATGTTCGTGTTGTTTCCTGGCGAATGGCATACTTATAAACCCCACAGCAGCACAGGCTGGCATGAATACTGGTTGGCGCTTCGCGGACGCGATGTGCACAGCTTGCTGCAGAGTTACGGGATCACACGCAGTAACCCGATTATCGAAGTTGGTGTTCATGAAGGGATAGTGTCAGATTACACGCAGTTAGTTGAGGAGTTACTATCCGAATCGGTGGGTTACACCCATATCGCCGCATCGTTCGCTCAGCTCATTCTCGCTCGTGCCTCGGCATACTCACAACGGCTCAGTTTGGCCTATTCCCCGCTGCATATCAGCATAGAGCAGGCACGCTCACAGCTGCTTACCAACTACACACAACCATTCGACTTTGAGGAATACTGCCGCACCATGGGTATGAGTTACCACAACTTCAGAAGGGAGTTTAAGCGCATCACGGGGTTTTCACCAAGCAGATATCAAATGCAGCTTAGGATCAACGAGGCTTGCAGATTACTGCAGTATACGCATTTGTCGGTTGGCGATATATCTACCAGGTTAGGATTCGAGTCAATCTTCTACTTTTCCCGGATGTTCAAGCAAAAAACTGGCGTTAGTCCCTTGAATTACCGAAGCCAGACGATGCCGCATCTCGCAGAAGACGAAAACAGAACCGAGGATTGATTTAGGCCTGCTTGTTGATGAAGTCCCAGATTTCGCTCTCCGACTTCACACCTGCACACGCCCCAACGGCACCTAGATTTAAAGCCGCCACCGCGCTGCCGAAGAGTGAAGCGTTCACTAGGTCATCACCGCACAACGCCCACCTGTATAAAAGACCAGCTCTAAAAGTATCGCCAGAGCCTGTGCCATCAACGATCTCAGGCGGAGTGAACGCTGGTACATGGACCGCTTCACCGTTAAGATGATCCAGCACGACGCAGCCCTTTTCACCAGCAGTTAGGATCACGCTGCAGCCGTAACGCTGCCAGTATTCGCGCGCTTTTAGCTGCAGCACGCCGATATCATTGACGCGTCCTACCTGCTCATAACTCGTTAGAATAATGCTCGATGCGCAGCATGCGTCCTCATCGGTGTGCATGTCCATATTAACAACAGGCACGCCCCAATGTTGGGCATCAACACAAGCAATCGCCGAATCTTTACCAGGATTCATATCACAGCTAAAGGCTTTGCACCCCTGTATAGCTTCGGCAGGCAGTCGATCAGCAACCATGTGCTGAAATCCCACACCAAACATGGTGCGTTCACCATCTGGAGTGACATAGACATCGCAGGTTGGCGTCGGCAGTGTGTCTAGTCTTCGTATGAATTTGGTTTCGATGGAGGCATATTGGGCAAGACGGGACATGACGAGTTCGCTGGATGCATCAGTGCCGATTGCATTGGATACCAGCGCGACGTTCACGCCCCAGGTAGCCAACGCAACCGCAGTATTCAACGCCTCTCCGCCGGCAGCAGATATCTGAGTGTCGATATCTACATAGCCGCCCAACGGCGGCATGTATTCAACAGTCGATATGCGGTCTACACAAACCGTGCCAAAGAGGCAGATATCATAGGCCATATGCTACGAAACACGCTGTTCGTGTTCCATCGGCATACCTGGATGCACACGATCACGAACTTTCAACATCTCAAGCGCGATTAGCGTAGACGGAGTATCGGTGTTGGTAGCGATACGCTCAATAACACGAGCCAAGTTACGAGCATTCATCTCATCTACAGGCTGATCAGGTGCAATGATTCGATCCATTGTCTCTACTGTCAGTTCCAAAACTTTCTGCAGATAGATAGCCCGTCCTTGCGGTAATGATCGCAGCGGCTGAGACGCATACATACGCTGTGTGCGCTCAAAGAGTTCGCTCCATAGCTCATCACTGGCTTTTTCACGCCGTCGAACAGTCTCTGTCTGTTGTTTCTGACGATCCTGTGTAGCTTCCCTGACCTTAACGCGCTGCCAGTCTTCTCGGCCAGCGCCATCGATAATCCTGAGGATGACATGGACGCCAGAAACCTCTTCGATGGTTCGCTCAAGTTCACTTCTATAGGTGCTGTTACGCAGGTGACCACCTAAATGCGTTGACCCAGGCGGCATACCGACGACAAAGAAGTCACCATCTAAAATGATGGGTTTCGCTGCCTCCAAGGCACCCCAGAACGTGATATTGACAATCTTGTCCTTAACACGATCTACGGTATCCGCCCATACTTGCTCGATATTTATCGCCATGAAGTTACTCCAATGATCATTACTATCAGTGTTTTTATATTATAATAGACGTTTGATACATGCCACAAGGCACACTATCATGGGAACAGCAGCTTAATGGCCCCTGCTGCTGCTAACACCTGTACTATAACATCGAATTGTTTTTGTGATATGCGTGGAAGCATCCAGCGCCCTAAACACACACCAAGAACGATGGCAGGGATGCAGATGACATTGAAAATCAGTGATTCAACGGTTATAAACGGGTGCGCTTTATCGGCGATACTCAATCCAGCAATGATAGGAACCTTAGATACATTAATGATGAAAAAATACCAAGCACTTGTTCCTACAAACTCGTTCTTGCTCATTCCGCAAGCAGCTAAATAGATCGCCATGATCGACCCAGCAGCATTAGAGACCGTGGTGGTAAACCCAGCCAGCACACCAGTCACGACTTTGCCCACACCATGATGCGGCTGGTAGCTTTTCATGTAGCTCAAACCCAGCATCGCTAGTACCATCACCGCGATGGTTACATTCATGTAGTAGGTTCCGTTGGATCCCTGCCCCACGACCTTAAGGTAGACTCCGCCAGCCGCTAAGCCCACAACTACACTGGGCAGCAACCGTATGATGGCGTTCCATTGGGTATGCTGTCGATACCAGCTAACAGCCCATATATCAGCAAACACCAACATCGGCAGCATCACACCTACCGCCATTCGCCCGCCAAATACCATCGCCAATAAAGGCACAGCCAACATGCCTATTCCAGGCACACTCGTCTTGCTGATTCCTATCAGTACGGCAGCAAGCATGCCCCATACCCACTGCACCGTCGTTAACGGCACTGAACCAAAATCCACAGATACTACTTCCCTTCCAACAAGTCTAATCGTCTCATCTTCTTAAGCATTTTACGATCATCTGCCGTTGGTGTAAATACCGCCCATAAATCGGGACGGTTGCGTTTGGTTCTTTCCATCCTTTGAATGCGTCGCCAAGCCGAAATCATGGCATGATGTCCAGACTGCAGCACATCGGGCACTGTATATCCTTGATAATCAGCAGGACGTGTATACTGGGGATACCCTAACAACTTGTCTGAGAAAGTTTCATCACTCAACGATTCGGGGTTGCCAAGAACATCAGGCAGAAGGCGGGCGATAGCATCAGTCATGACTAATGCGGGCAGTTCGCCGCCGGTCAAAACATAGTCGCCGATACTTACCTCATCTGTTGCGAGCTGTTCGGCCACACGTTCGTCGATGGCCTCGTAATGTCCGCATAACATGATGAGATGCTCGCTCTGGGCAAATTCCTGAGCCACAGTCTGTGTGAAGGGTCTGCCTTGCGGGGTCGTCATGATAATTCTATGGCTGCACTGACCACATTGACTGCTGAGGTGTTCTACGGCCTCAAAGAAGGGCGATGGTTTCATGACCATACCAGCTCCACCGCCAAACGGATCATCGTCGGTTGAGTTATGTCTATCGTGAGTAAACTCCCTGAGGTTGAGCGCTGAAGCCTGCAAAAGGCCCTGTTTTCTGGCACGGCCTACTATGCTCGAATCGAGCACAGATTCCACCATCTCAGGAAATGTCGTCACAATATCGATACGCATTACGCGTCATCCTCAGGCAGCATTCCAGGTATGAGGTGCACCAATATTGTCTTCTTTTGCATATCGATGTTCAGTATAAACTCGGAAACAGCGGGGATCATGATATCTCCTATGCAGTAGATATCATTCGCGGGATTACTTATGACTTCCGTAACGCAGCCCAACACCTTGCCGTCTTCGGTGTGAACTTCCATGCCAACAATATCATCTATGTAGAATGTGTCCTCGTCTGGCATCTCCATGCGGTCATCATAATCGACAACAACCTGCATTGAACGAAGCCTCTCCGCATCATCTACGGACTTACAGATATCAAACAGGATTCGGAACCCATTCTTGAATGGCGCGCACTCAGCCATGGCAGCCGAATACACTTTTCCTTTGGCATCAAGCAGGTTCACGCTGGCACCTTTTCGAAACCGCTCAGGAAAGTCCGTCAATGGATATACGATGACATGACCGCGAAGGCCATGCGACCTCGTGACTGTTCCAATGACACGCCACTTTGGATTACTCTGCATGTTAGGTTCCATACTCCTTAAGATAAAAAACAGGGCCGGCGTTATGTAAGGCGCCGGCCTATATGTGTAGACGGTATGAACGCTAGCGAGAACACTTACGCAACGATATCAAGAAATACGCGTTTCTTCTGTTTCGCTGCGGTGATCTTCGCGATTGTTCGTAGGTCGTTGGCGATACGTCCCTGTCGGCCAATTACTTTGCCGACGTCATGCTGGGAGACAACTACCTCCAGATTCACCACTCCGTCGTTTTCGGTTTCGCGGATCTTCACCTTTTCGGGATGTTCCACGATCTCTTTAACGAGATATTCGATGATCTCTTTCATAAGTTATCTCCTTAGCACTAGCAGCGCAATAAGCTGCGGAATATATCGTCCGAAAACCGTCTTAGGCTTCGGTTGTATCGGCAGCCTTCTTAGCAGCAATGGCGTCATATACGCCCTGCTTTTTCAGGATGCTCATAACAGTTTCAGTCGGGATTGCGCCCTTACCGATCCAGTAGATGGCTCGCTCTGAGTTCACCTTGACCTCGGCAGGATTACTAATCGGGTTATAGAACCCTAGATTCTCAATGAATCCACCATCGCGAGGGTTGGTGCTCGGCGTCACTACGATACGGTAAAATGGTCGCTTTTTCGCGCCCATGCGCCGTAGTCTTATCTTGACCAAATCATTCTCCTCCTTTCTTCATTCGTTATTTACCAAATGGGAAGCGCGGCATTTTCCTGCCAAGCTGCTTCTTAAGTTGTTTTGCGTCCTTCTGCATGAAGTTCATTTTCTTGAACATCTGTTTCATCTGGTTGAACTGCGCCAGTAATGCATTAACTTCCTGCACAGTGGTGCCAGAACCCTTTGATATTCGTCGACGGCGAGAACCGTTGATAATATCAGGCCGCGTTCTCTCCAGCGGTGTCATCGACAAGATAATGGCTTCAATCCGTGTAAAATTTTTCGGATCGATATCCATGCCTTCCGGCAGTGACGGCATTCCTGGTATCATGCTTAGCAGCCGTTTCATCGGCAGCTTTTGAATCTGCTTCAAGTAGACCAAGAACTCATTCATGGTGAAGTTGCCGCCATCTTGCAGCCGCTTCACGCTTTCAGACATCACATCTTGGTCGATACTGCCTAAAACTGTCTCTATGGAGGTTAACACATCCCCCATACCTAAGATTCTACCTGCCATACGGTCAGGATGGAAAACTTCTAGACCATCAATTTTTTCGCTGATGCCGCATAGCTTGATCGGCTTGCCTACGACAGCACGAATGCTGATGGCTGCACCACCGCGGGTGTCACCATCGAGCTTCGACATGATAAACCCGTCGACTTCAAGCCCTTTGTTAAACTCATCAGCAACGCGGACAGCATCTTGTCCGGTCATGGCATCAAGAACCAACAAAGTCTCTACAGGTTTGGTGACAGCTTTTACTCGTCGAACCTGGTCCATCAATTCGTCATCTATGTGCAGGCGTCCTGCCGTGTCTAGAATGACGATATCGCACCCATTTTTCGGCGCCCATTCCACAGCTTCCTGAGCAACCGCCACAGGATCGCTCTCACCCGGCTTAGCGAATACAGGTGTCTTGGACTGCTCGCCCAGCACCTGCAGCTGCTTCACAGCAGCCGGACGCTGAAGGTCACAAGCAACAAGAAGCGGGTTACGCCCTTGCTTCTTATAGAAGACTGCCAGCTTAGCAGCGGTTGTTGTTTTACCACTACCCTGAAGTCCGCAAAGCAATAGCACAGTGGGAGGTTTGGGGGCATATCGCAGTGGTTCCGTTTGCGCGCCCAGCATCTCAACCAACTGGTCATGCACAATCTTAACAACCTGTTGATCGGGGGTAAGGCTGCTGAGCACCTCTGTGCCAACCGCTTTGCCTTTAATAGCGGCGATAAAGTCTTTTACGACCTTGAAGTTAACGTCAGCCTCTAAAAGCGCAACACGCACTTCGCGAAGGATTTCATTGACATCAGATTCAGTTAACTTTCCGCGGTCTTTCATCCGACGGATTAGGTCCTGCATCTTCTTGCCTAAGTTTTCGAACATCAGGTGCTGCGGTTCCTCGCCTTATCTAGATTTCGGTTATTATTGGTTATTGAGAACATCAAGCATCGCCATGATGTTCTCCGGTTTAGCATCGCCAGGTATAGCATGAGCCGGTGCTGCAATCAGCCCGCCATCTTTACCAACGACATCAATCAGCCGCTTTGTTTCATCGCGAACCTGATCAACCGTTCCATATGGAAGCGAGCGTTGGGTGCTAATGCCTCCATAGAAGCTCAGCTCACTGCCAAATACACGTTTGGCCTCTTCGACATCTATCACTTCAGGCTGGAAGGGATTAAAGCAGTTCAACCCACACTCAATGAGGTCAGGGAACAACTCCATCACCTTGCCGCAGCTATGAATGAACACGAACTTACCATGCGACTTCACCGCTTGATACATCTCGCGTATTCGCGGTTTAATCATATTGCGCCATAAACGCGGCCCAGTTATGAGGCCCGTTTGGGTGCCCCAGTCATCGCCAAACATCACGGCATCAACATCATATTGGCAAACATTGTGTATAACCTTCAGGTTATACTCTAAAATCTTGTCAAGCAGCGCTGCTGCAAACTCAGGCTCTTCAAGCAAATCAGCAATGAACTGCTCGAAACCCGTCATGGTCCACGCACGCTCGAACAGGCTAAAGCCAAGGTTTGCAACGATGAACTGGTCGTTTTCCACTTTGCTCGGGCACACATTCCGATACCACTCATAGCGGCTCGGGTCATCAGCATCTGGGAAGACATAGTCATCCAGAGTGCTGGGTGTTACCAGCTCATTACACACATTGCCGATATCGGGATCGATGGATCTATTCCACTCCACACCGAACTCATCCATCCAGATATCTGGACGTACTTGAACCCAGGCGTTCGACTTGCTCAAGCCACCAATGGTCAGCGAATTGTTGATAAGTGTTTTAACATCCTCACCTGCATACTGAACAAAATGCTGCCAAGCATGCTGTGTAAATTCCACATTATATGGAGTTTTATCTGGCTGTTTGTGAGCCAAGGAAAGTAAAACATCATCACGTTTTGACACTAGACTGGCCTCAAAATTGGTAAAAATACGCCACCATATCGCTTTAGTTTATCTGAAGTCGAGTATCCATGTCAAACAACGTGTGCATCTTTGCGAGATAAGTCGTTCTCACAGCACCTCAAGCTTGTGTTTGCTCAGGAGATACGGTTTTGCTGTCTAGCAGGCATGATCGGTAATGGCTTACTAGCTCATGCATCTTTTGCTGAACATACGGCCGAGTAATAGCAAGGATATTATCAAATTCAGAAAATTGATACCAGGTATACCCCGTCAGTGGTGGTGCAAACACAAAGTCTGCCTCATTGATCTGATAGGCATTTATTTGGTTCTGCATGATATCCAGAGTTCGCGTGGCTATCTGCCAGGTATTCAGTTTTTCGATTTCGTGGTTCAATTTCGATAAGCAGTATACCGATGAGCCAATGACGAAGTCTGCTCCTTGATCCCGCAGCGGCGTGACGGGCATGGTTAAGCTGACTGCGCCATCAATATAGTGGCGATCGCCCACTTTCTGCATGGGAAACACCCCTGGATACGCGGATGTCGCCAACGCACACTGAACTGGATCCCCACTGTACAGAAGAGTGTTTTTACCCGTTTCGATATCGGTAGCTGTGCACGACCATTCAAGTCCTAACTGGTCGAAGCTTGTTACCTTGGTGATGTCTCTCAACAGGGTCTCAATGAGGGCGAAGTAACCGGCAGGATTCCGTATTTTCAGCAAGTTTTTTGGACTAAGTACGCTGTATTCCTTCAGTTCCGAAAAGAACCGGGCTACATACTCCGTACCGCCTGTGGCATATAGAAGCCCCACGATGCCCCCAGCAGATGAGCCGCACACGACATCAACTGTGATACCAGCACTTTCCAGCGCCTCTAGAACCGCCAAATGTGCGATACCCAAGGCTCCTCCGCCGCTTAACGCTAGTCCAACTCTCATCACATGCCGCCGTTTCTCAGATAATCTATTCCTGCTCTGGTTTACGAATATATACCATGCCAACATAAGATACTGTGTTTTGCCCATTGATATACTTCAGGCCCACACCCTCAACCAACAGCTTGACGTTGATGCCAACGCCTTCCATAGATTGCATCATCTGATCGGGATGACGGCATGGAGCATCGGGATAGCTGCATTGTGGGCACAGACTGCAGCCTCCGTTACTCATAGCTACCACATCAAGCTCGGGATATGCATTCCGAATATCCGCCGCTATCGCACGCACCGTGGCCTGATGGCGCACCGCAGCCTCACCCATCCCCTCGAAATCCCACGAATCTTCCAGTTCAGCGATGTTTTGAATGACATACACCTGCTCACTGCGTTTGATATCAGCCAGTATTGCATCGGGGTCACCAATTCCTGGAGGGCATGTCCAATATTTACCATACTTACCGCAAGCGTTGGTCGCACACGCATCGCGATAACATTGTTCAGCTTGTATCTCTGCAGCATTCACTTCGCGCACATGGGTCGCACCGTGTTTCTCAGCCGTTTGTTGGATGGCGATTAGCGAAAATAACAAAGCCGTCTCTCCCTTACCTAAAGCGTTTTATCTATCCATATATATGGTACAGCACTCACTAGGGTGCTTATTTGGTCTTGTGTGTGTTTGTCTGTTTGGCTGCTGGCAATGATGCACTATGTAGTGATACGAGTTTGGCGTTCGCAGCCGTTACTTGTTTTACAAATGGCAGATAGGCATCGTCATTGATATTCACTAACCCGTAGTTGCCATTTTCGCCATCAAAGCGCCCTTCCTTGGGTTCATCCATGTACTTAAACCAGTGACTACCCACAAAATAGGGTTGCTTTGCCCATGTGGTCACCCATTGCGCATACTTTTGCCCCTTAGCTAACTGGGTAGGCACAGTGGGTTGCACGAGGCTAGGATCAGGATGTGAGTTGGGCAATCCGCTGTCGTCCGCTCGGAACCCAAATTCGGTTATTAGCAACGGCTTCTTGCCGACTTTATAATAGTCACCAAAACTAAGCTCGGGTTTCATCACCGTAACTGACGGACGCATCGCAGCAAAAGCCATCGCACCCATTACACCGATTTCGTAATGGTTAATGGAGATGATATCGCAGTATTCGCCGCATGCTTGAACGGCTGCAGCAGGGGCAGTCCAACTAGTAAACCGACATCCGGCGATGAGGTGGTTTAGATCGTGTTTCTTAATCGCTTGTGTAGTGACCTTAAAATACTGTCGAGCCACTGTGAGCACCCATGCTTCCCTATCCTGTTTCGCCAAGACACCATCTTTGGGGGTAAGCTTGGTGATACCACCAAATTCATCCCAACTGCTTAGCTCAGGAGACCACACAGCAGCCATCTTTTGCGGCTCACCGTATTTAGCCTGGAAGAAATTTCGTAAGGCGGCTTTACCTTCTGAATCTGCTGGTAAGGCCATGTAGCGGTCAAATATCGAGGGACCAAGCCGCCAGTCAGTTTCCCACTGCAGTTCATTATCTGTGAAGTATGCCACCAAGTTCGTGTCATTCGGATTTGCTTTTTCAGATGCCACTTGATCTGCTGATTCGATGAAGGATTTACTGAAGTAATCCGGTAATGATCCCTTCACCCAATGTCCGCTGCTGAAATCCATGATCTTAAAATAGGGCACGCCTTCCGGATAAGTGCTCCAAGCGCCTCGTGTATTAAAGCCCCAAGCCTTCATGCGTTTAGCGGTTTCAGCAGCCCAGCTTTGGTCGTCTCCATATTTAGCAAGGCAATTACGGTGGTAAGGCGCGTAACCCAACGATGGAGCGATATCGCCTTCCGGTTGTATAGAGCAGACGCCTGTGGAATAGAAGTTCTTGCCATTGGCATCAACAATCCACCAAACGCCCTTTATCTGCTTTACGCTGAAGAACCCTTCATGCGGTTTCTGAACAGCAGTCTTAGCCGCCAGACAACTCGATACACAAGCCACACACCCGAAGATCACCATTAAGGACTTCATCACGATACCCTCCAAAACGAATATTGATATGCGGCCATATAGCATGTTAGTCAATACAGCCGCATTACGAAGCATGGACCTTACTTAACAGCTGCGGCAAGACGCCTATACAGCGTTGATACGAGCACATATATTACTAATATCAAACATACGGTTGGCAGCCAATCCCCAAACCGAGTGTATAGCGATCTTTTACTCGCCACCTTTATAGACGCCCAAACCGCGGTTTCGGCATCAACCGGAGCGCGTTTTATCACGGCGCCTGTGGCATCGATAATGGCCGAATAGCTGCTGACTTCAGCCCACACAATCGGAACTCGGTTTTCCGCAGCTCGGAGCCTTACCATCGCTTGATGCAGCATATGGAATGTTTTGTTTGGGGAATCCGGATCGGAGTTTGGCACCATGAGTAGGTTGGCTCCGCTTTGAACTAGCCTGCGAGCCACATCGGGATAGACCATATCAAAGCATATGGGCACGGCTACCCGAACACCATCCTCCGTATAAACAGCAGGACTAGCAGATCCCTTACGGTAAGTAAACACCTCTTTGCCAAACAGATGGTGCTTAGCCGACCGGTATATGACCTTGCCTGAAGGGCTATACAGCCTCACCGAGTTCGTCGGTTTTGCATGCTCATATTCCTGCATGTAGCTGCCAATGATATACTTGTGTGAACTCCTAGCAGCTTTATATGCTGTATCATCCCAATCAAGCTGAACCTGCTCGGGCCATACAACATACTTCACATTTTTCGGCAGGCGGTTGGTAGTATCCGCCGCACTTCGTTCGCCAGGTTCCTGCACCGCCGCCACACCAGTTGGTCCGTTGGCAGACAGTAGAGGCAGCTTTATCGGTAAGCTGGTAATGACAAACAGCGCAAAACCCACCGCAAGCAGTAAGCGATGGCGTTCGCTAATGCCCACTGCCAAACATGCGGCACCTAGCCACAATATCCAGGTGATGCCCCACTGGCCAAACACAGAAGCCACTACACTCGCCCACGCTGCCGTATGCTGTGTTAACGCCAAAGACACAGGAAACAGGTTTATACAGAGATACTCCACAGCAACGGCTGCTGTTGGGATGAACCACCATATGTGGCGAATGGGCAATCTGCGGCTGGCCCAGCACGATAACCAACATGAGGCACCGATACTCAGCCCCACAGTGCCAAATATCGGCAGCATATTTGCATACGCCGTGAAATCGGCAGCCGGTCCAAGTATGGCGGCTCCCATCGAAATACCAACGGCGATTCCCAAGAATGCAGGATAGAGCCCCCGTTTGAACTGCATTGCGCCGTAACAGCACATCGACAGGCCAACAAGCGCCATCATTCGCAAGTTATATGGGGGGCAAGCAAGCACGAGGCATGGCACAGCCATGAGCATTAGGTAAACACAGAGTACAGCGGTAACAACATACCGAGGTACATTCATCGTATTTCCTCTTTTTTATAACACCAATAATTGTGCTGCCAAACGCCATTGTTCAACAACATTGTGTTATACATACTCGACTGATCACGTTAGCCTTTTGTTCCTGTAAAAGCCGACAAACTGACGGGATTTCTTTAATATGCGAAGAAA
>CAZFLA010000077.1:12145-15756 GCA_964519405.1 uncultured bacterium | reverse complement strand
ATGTCTACCCAGGTATAATAAAATTCTTAGGATTCGAGCAAATATTTAAAAATAGCTTAACAGGTCTTCCAATAGGTGGAGGTAAAGGTGGTTCTGACTTCGATCCTAAAGGTAAGTCCGACGCTGAAGTTATGCGCTTCTGTCAAGCATTCATGACTGAACTCTACCGACACATCGGTGCAGATACCGACGTACCGGCTGGTGACATCGGTGTTGGCGGACGCGAAATCGGCTATCTTTTCGGTCAATATAAGCGAATCACAAACCGCTTTGAGAGTATTTTGACCGGTAAAGGCCTAAACTGGGGCGGAAGCCTAGCTCGCACAGAAGCGACTGGTTACGGCTTAGTTTACATGATGGACGAGATGCTGAAAGACGCTGGCATGAGTTTTGAAGGCAAGACTTGTGTTATGTCTGGTTCAGGTAATGTAGCCATTTACGCCGTTCAAAAAGCACAGCAACTCGGTGCAAAATGTGTTGCTATGTCTGATAGTAACGGTTATATATATGATCCAGATGGCATCAAACTCGACACCGTACAGCGCATCAAGGAAGTTGAGCGCAAGCGTATTCGAGAGTATGTCACCTATCACCCCAACGCCAAATACGTTGAGGGATGCCGTGGAATCTGGACAATCCCTTGCGATATCGCCCTTCCATGCGCAACCCAAAACGAACTCAACAAAGAGAGCGCCGAGATCTTGGTTAAGAACGGCGTGATCGCAGTTGCAGAAGGCGCTAACATGCCTAGCACCCCAGAAGCAGTTGATGTATTCCAGCAAGCAGGTAAGATGTTCTGCCCAGGTAAAGCATCGAATGCTGGTGGAGTTGCTACATCAGGTCTCGAAATGTCTCAGAATGACATTCGCCTATCCTGGAGTTTCGACGAAGTAGACAGCAAACTTCATGACATCATGCGCAATATCTATGCAAACGCATCACAGTGCGCAGAAGAATATGGTATGAAGGGTAACCTAGTTGCTGGAGCCAACATCGCTGGCTTCATCAAGGTTGCTAACTCCATGCTCGATCAGGGATTAATGTAACAATCCTTCTGCACGAGGCGAGATCAATGTTGATTGAGCCTCGTGCTTCTTTTTTTATTGACTTATCTTCTCCAATCGCTGCACTACGCCTGTCATATATACCGAGACCACACATGCACGACAGCCACTGTTTCGTCACTGGTTCCTGCGGTCAGAAAAGTAAAGCACCGGCTGTTTCAATCTAACAACCGGTGCTTTAATATATGGCTTTATATACGGGCTACACTAAGCCTTGATATTGCGAACTAGTGCCTCTCCAGCTTGTTTTAGTAACGGGATTTTCTGATCTAGATTCATGCGGCGTACAGGATACATATCAACCACCACTAATCCGGTGCTTAACAAAATGAAATCCAAATCGGCGCAGCACCGAGGAGCGCCGCCTCCGCTTCCACCAGCTACACAGATACCCACTACTGATTTTCCCGCGATACCTTTACGGCCCTCTTCGTTAATGCATACCCGGCGAAGTCTATCAAGAAACGCTCGCAGACTTTCACTAATGTTGCTGAAATAAACAGGAGAAGCGAATACGACCGCATCAGCTTGCCGGAACTTCTCAACCAACCCAGCGAAGTCATCTTCGATGACGCATCGGCCTTGAGTCTGGCAGATACCCCAACCGTTGTCCTCGCACTGTCTGCAGCGCTGGATATCAACAGTCGGCAGAAGTATTTGTTCGGAACGCCCGCCGCCAAGTAATACGCCTTGTGAATAAGCTAATGCGGCTCGTCCGGTCTGTCCATCAGGATTTCGGCTGCCATTCAGTATCAATACTTTCATTCGAGACCCTCCCGTTATGCTGATCTACACTAATTAGTCAGGATGAAACGCAGTTTGAATATCACGTATCACTAGCTGAAGCTTCTCTTGTGGATTTTCGGCTGCCGTCACCGATCTGCCAATCACAAGGTAACTGGCGCCATCCCTAACCGCATTACCAGGAGTAGCGATGCGCACTTGATCACCAACGGCATCACCCTGCATTCGAATGCCCGGGGTCACAAGCACAAACTGGTCGCCTAACGCCTGCCGAAGCCGCAGCACTTCTCTAGCACTGCACACAACGCCATCCATATGTGAAGCTTGCGCCAACTGAGCCAACTTTAAAACCTGCTTCTCAGGATTGTTTTCAATCCCTAGCTCTTTGCTCATCATATCGGCGCTGATGCTTGTTAACACAGTAACCGCTATCATCAGCGGCTTTTTGGCAGCTTCGGATGCGGCATCAACGGCAGCCTGCATCATGGCCGAACCGCCAGATGCATGCACATTTAACATCCAAATATCGCGTTTGCATGCAGCAGACACAGCTTTTGCTACTGTATTAGGAATATCATGGAATTTCGCATCATAGAACACATTTGCTTCGCCAACCTGCTGCACTTCCGACAGAATGTCCAGTCCTGCTGCATTGACTAGCTCAAGTCCGATTTTGAATCCGCCAACTTGGCCCCTAAGTTCTTTGGCCCAGCTTAATGCTTGAACACGATCTGATGTATCTAATGCGATTAGTATGCGTTCTTTGATGTTCATATTCGCTCCACTGTAGCTACGATGTTATTGACGGAACTTTCACCCTGTGACACTAGATACTCCTCGATGCCAGCAATAACCTCCATACTTGCCAACGGATTCACATAGTTCGCTGTACCTAAGGCAACTGCAGATGCTCCGGCAAGCATGAACTCAATGGCGTCTGTGGCATTCATGATACCTCCCATGCCGATTATGGGAATGTCAACAACCTGAGCCACTTTATACACCATCAGCAATGCAATCGGCTTGATGCATGGACCACTCAAACCCGCTTGCAAGTTCGCGATGCGGAATTTCCGTCTGTTAGCATCTATGGCCGTTCCCGTAAAAGTGTTCACTAAACTGAGTATATCGGCCCCGCCCTTTACAGCCGCTTTAGCCGTAGCGGTGATATCCGTGACATTAGGTGACAGCTTGACGATTAACGGAAGTGAGGTTTTCTCTTTGACGCTAGCGACGACTTCTACGATGGCATCAGGGTCGATACCAAACTGAAGGCCACCTTTTTGCTGATTTGGGCAACTGATATTAAGCTCGATAGCGTGAACACCTTGCTGTCCTTCCAACATGCTGGCTAGTATGGGGTATTCCTCTTTATTGTCAGCTCCGATATTTACAATCACCTTACATCCATACTGACGAAGGAACGGAAGCTTTTCGGACAGAAAAGCATCGATACCAGGATTCTGCAGCCCAATAGCATTCAAGCAGCCACTATGGGTCTCCACCATTCTTGGCATCGGGTTACCAGCACGCGGTTTCAGCGTGGTGCCCTTCACCATGATAGCTCCCAGTTTGTTGAGGTCTATGAGGTCAGAAAACTCCTGGCCATACCCGAATGTTCCACTGGCTACCATCACAGGATTGTCTAGCTGCAATCCATTGAGATTGACACTGAGGTCAGGTTTCATTCCCATATCACCTCTTCACTGTTAAATACCGGACCATCTGCACAAGCACGCTTGTATTCAAATCCACAATCTGTTTTGATTTTTACTGCGCATCCTAAACAGACACCGATACCAC
>CAZFLA010000077.1:0-12135 GCA_964519405.1 uncultured bacterium | reverse complement strand
GGGCCACAGCTTTCATCATTGCGGTGCTTCCGCAGGTATATACCACTGTATTTACTGAAGCCTCTTCAAGAAGCCTTGTTAACGGCTTCATTACACTTCCTTTGGTGCCTGCACTGCCGTCATCTGTGCACTCAATGTATTCCACATCGGCTTGCTGAAAGCTCTGCCGGCATATGAGCAGGCCCTCGCTGCGAGCCCCATTAATGACCACAACACGGCCAGGTAGGTGTGAAAGCAGACTATACATGGGCGGTGCACCCACACCTCCAACAACACATATTGAGGTGTCTGCAAGCTGTGGTGTGTATCCATTACCAAGAGGCCCCGTGACTTGAACCTGATCACCCACATTCAAGCTCACTAAATGCTTGGTTACAGTCCCGCGAACCAAGTAGATAATGGAGAAGGTATTAGCTTCCGGATCGCACTTGTACACGCTGAAAGGACGGCAAAACAGCGGATCATCTACATATGGCAGCTTCACCTGCACAAACTGCCCTGCTATAGTATTGTTAGCAACCACAGCACTATGGAGCGTTAGCTCATATTGCCCTTCAGCTGCCTTCTTATGACTGACAACCTCAGCCATGTGAACGGATCGCATGTCACCATCCCCCTTTTCGATAAATCTATGTCCAATTGCTTATTGTACCGAATCATCTATTAGCCGAACCAAATCCCACAATAACTCTGCTTCTTCATTGATGATTGTGTCTGCATAGCAGCACAATACCAGCTTCCGAAGCGATATAGGACAATCGTGATTGCGCACTGATGCAACTACGGTATTGCGAAGAATATGAAGGAATTTTACCCTGCTCAAGGCTCGGTTATCACGGAATACATCTAGGGAACGCTGATCTAGCAGCTCAACCAGCTCATCAATACCCCACGAGCTCTGCAGCCCCTTCATTTCCTCTACAGGTGATGCTTCACCACGATGCGGATGCATCGAATGTGCCGTGTTATATGGGCAACACTGCTGACAGATGTCGCAGCCAAACAAAGTTCTATGGTCTACAGGCCATAATCTAGGATCTATTGACCGCTTATTTTCCAGCGTGAGGTAGCTCAGGCACTTAGCAGAATCGAGTTTATATGGCGCGACGATCGCCTGGTTTGGGCATGCAGTAATGCACTTCGTGCATTTTCCGCATTTCGGGGTAATCGCCTCATCAAACGGCATTTCGAGGCTGGTGAGTATTACGCCAATCATCACGTATGAACCATACTCTGGTGTGATCAGCATACCGTTTTTGCCTATCCAACCGATTCCTGAGCGTCGGGCTAGTTCGCGTTCTAAAATGGGAGCAGTATCAACGCAAACTTTAGTATCTGCTGAATACTCACGGCAAAGTGCTTCACTTATCGTTGTTAATCGCTCTGTCATGACCAAGTGGTAGTCCTGCCCTTGAGCGTATCTTGCGCATGTAAACATCGGTTCGCCAACCTGCATGGCGCAGACAACAGCACTATTGGCCCATGGGTAAAGAGCCTGAATGTTTCCCCTGTTATCACGGCCCATGTACGCCATGTCACCGTGGTAACCGCAAGCAACCCATTGCGCTAGCTCAGCTAATTCCGGACCTGCTGATACATCAGCAATTCCGCAGGAACAAAAGCCAAGACTGCTGGCAAGCTGCTGGCAGCTTTGTTTGATGTCTATATCTGCCAATCCATCACCACGCCCTCTGCCGATGTGATGTCCGAATTATTGAGCTGCCCCAAAATCACCAACCTTACCAGATGCTTCTTGATTTTACCGACTTCTACCACGGGCAGATCAGGACGCAGCTTGATAATCTGTTGACCATCAAGCGGACTCACGACGCTTCTCTGCGCGGCTTCATGTATGCTTTGGACAGCATCGTCAGAATGGTGACCATATTGCCTGAGTATAACTTCGATGTTCGGTAAATGCTTATGATATTCAATGAGCATATCTACATCAGTCGGTGCATCAGCTAACCTGCAGCACGCTTTAAGAGCCGTTGCTTCAGCCCTGCTTAAGCGCAGTCGATGCGCCAATATCTCTGCTCTACCAGGGTTTTTACAAACCAGCCCTAATATATACGGCCATCTGTGTTTTGGTGGAACACTATCTATCCACTCAAAGTCATCATCAATGTCGTCATCACCAATAAGCTGCCGCCACACCCCCCAGTCGGTAAGTATACTAAGTCCATATCCGGCAAACCGGGCACATACTGTGCGCTGCAGTTCACTGCGTATTCGCTCCCCGCTCACAATAGCCAGATGATGTGCAGCTTCTGCAGCTGCAGCGTGTAGTTCATCCACAACATCAAAGCCCAACTGAGCAATGAATCTCGCAGCACGAAGTATGCGTAAGGGATCATCTTTGAAAGTTCGTTGAGGTGGCAGCGGTGTGCGCAGTATCCCCATCTGCAAGTCACTCATCCCATATCCGGTTAGGTCCAGCAGTTCTTCGGTATGGATGTTGTATAGCAATGTGTTAATGGTGAAATCTCTTCTCATCGCATCTTCACGTAAAGATGCGGATTCCACGTTCGGTTTTCGTGAGCTGGGATCGTAGGATTCATGTCGCGCAGTCACGGCTTCGATATCATCGCCCATAATCTGCATTTTTACAGTGCCGAAACGTCGATAGACAACTGGCGGACAGTCCAAAACACCTCGTTCATACAACATATCCGCAAGCTCTATCACGTTTAATTCACTGACGATATCATAGTCACCATCACACTTTCGTCCAAGCACCCAATCGCGCACATATCCGCCCACGATGAACAATTTCCCATCGAATTGTGTATGTCGTGTTACATTTTTCATCGAATTTATGGAGTTTTTTATGTCCAAAGCCATATCCATGCTGAATAATTCCAGAAATTGCGTTAAACTGAATTCGTTCTGCAGGAGAACATACTGCTATTATGGTATCTTATCCTACCCTACATCTTAAGGAGGTTTAACCTACATGGAAGGCTACTGCGTTAAATGCAAGGCTAAGCGCGAAATCAAAGATGCAACTGCGACCACCCTTAAAAATGGTCGTCCTGCTACTGTTGGAACATGTTCCGTTTGCGGTACGAAGATTTTCAAAATCGGCAAGACAGAGTAATTCCACAGAACCGGGGGATCTGGCAGCGCCCATCTGCTATAACCCCGGTTTATTTTTTACCCAGCACTTGCATGTTACAGTTTGCTCATGTATAATATTTTTCGTGGAGAGTTGGCTGAGAGGTCGATAGCGGCCGCCTGCTAAGCGGTTGTAGGAGTGTTTAGCTCTTACCCCGGGTTCGAATCCCGGACTCTCCGCCACCATTTTTTCAACACGTTAACCCCTCTATGCGAAAAACGCCCCTCGATTCTGGGGTATACTTTTTACGGTGTTCATAGCGGCTTACCGCTTCGTAGGAGGCTTCCTTTGCAATCTCCCAAAGCTCGCATCGTGTTCAACATCGCTGCCGTTGCTGCCCTTTTTGCCTCAGGTCTATATCTTCGCTCTACATATGATCATTCACGTTTGGCTTCGATGATAGATATTATTCGTCAAGACAAGATTCAGATGAAGATTGCTTCCACGGAAATCCCGTCATCCCAAAATAGTGCCAAAAACATCGAGCTCATGCAGTTGTATAACGAAGTCTACCGATTAGTGAAAACACAGTATGTGGATCAAGTCAGCAACGATCAAGAAATGTCAGCAGATTCCATACGAAGCATGGTTGGAGCCTTAAACGATCCATTAAGTCAGTATCTTTCCCCAGATGAAACCAAAGAGTATGAAAACCACCTTAATGGCATTTATCACGGTATATGTGCCGAGACGACAGTGACAACTTACAAGATTGGTAAAACGGGATACGCGGAAATTCAAGTTGTGACACCCATCGATGGCGGCCCTGCGGATAAGGCAAAAATCCGAGCCAAAGACATCATCGTTGAAGTTGATCATAAATGGATCATCTCCCACAACCCTATGGATGTCATACCTACCACTGGAACGCTAAAAACAAGACTAGATGCTTTTGACAAGGCTAAAAAGAAGCTTGAAGACGGGCTGGCGATATCTGATGTCATCAAGGAACTGAACAGTTCCGATTGTAAATACAAATCTGTAACCATACGCCGCGGAAGCAAGCAGATCGTTCTGCCAATTCAATGCGGAACTGTTAACACACCATCAGCATCACTTGTCAGCGAATCAGGCAGAACTAAGGTGATACGACTTTTCAGTATTCGCCCCGATACAGTAGATATGCTTAAAGATATGCTGAATACAGGTTCATATCGGCATGTTATCTTAGACATTCGCAATACAACCGGAAGCAATATTAAGTCTGCTCAGCAAGTTTATGGAGTTCTCGCAGGAAGTGGCAAAATAGGTTACACCAAAGTAGCTGCCAAACCACTTACTGCACTCAACAGCAGCTCCCAAGCTGGCGTCAACAAAAAGTTGACTGTGCTTATCGGTAAGGGCACATCGGGCACAGCCGAATTGGTTGCAGCGGCCCTCAAGCTCAATAAAAAGGCGACGCTGATTGGTGAAGCCACATTTGGTCAGCCGCGAATTCCAGAGCTGTTCAAACTGGACGATGGATCTTCAGTTCGCCTGATTACCACGAAGTTGTTTACTTCCCAAAAAGCAGATTATGCCGGCAAGGGCATTACACCTAATACGACTTTAGCTAATGACCAAAATCAAGGTGATCTCCCAATAAAACTTGCCATGAAGCCAGAGACCGGTAAGGTGACCAAATGAAAAAAGTGTTAATTGCCATATTAGTAATATTCGCTGGCTTCTTCTTCAACGACCTGATTAATGCGGTTCCTGTATCGCAATCATCGGTTTCTGGAATTACCAAGCAGCTTCAACCCACCAACTCATACTTTAAGGTTCTTGGGATAATTCAAAACAACTACTCAAGCACTGTTGATTCCAATAAACTCACCTATGCCGCAATACGCGGAATGCTGTTGGCACTGAACGATCAGTTTACTAGGTTCATGTCACCAGAGGAGTTTAAGGCCATGCAGGAAGATACTCGTGGCGACTTCTATGGGATCGGCGCTCAACTCCAAGAGAGTAATGGTGACGTTTCGGTCTACGATGTGATTGAGGACTCCCCTGCGTTGAAGCATGGTCTAAAACCTAAAGATGTCATTATCAAGGTCGACAACCATCTGATTCATAATGAGGGCATTGATGCTGCAGTTAAACGCATCAGAGGACCACTTGGTACGAAAGTAACACTTACTGTAAGACGGCCAAAAGAAAACAACAAGATCATTGTCCTACAGATAGTGAGAGGATTGATTGTCAGTCCCGTAGCTAAGAGCTATATGGAAGACCCAGCCAATGGCATCGGCCGAGTGACACTAACGCAGTTTAATGATAAAAGCGATGAGGTTATGAAGCGAAAGATTGAGGAGCTAGAGCGCAAAGGCTTAAAAGCGCTGATTCTTGATCTGCGCGGTAACCCTGGTGGTCTACTTAATGTCGCTCAAGATATTACATCCCGATTCCTTGATAAAGGCAATGTGGTTATTATTCAAGAACGGTTCGGCCGGAAGCAAGTTCTTGAAGTTATCCCCAACCGAGCTATAGCAAACTATCCTATGGTTGTGCTTGTTAATGACATGAGCGCCAGTGCCAGCGAAATATGCTCGGGTGCACTTAAGGATTATGGCCGCGCAAAACTGATCGGTGAGCGAACCTTCGGCAAGGGTTTAGTCCAAAGCATATACCCACTCGATAATGAATCTGCAGTGGCCATCACCACCGCACGCTACCTTACGCCTAATGGGAATGACATTAACAGAAGACTTAACAAAGAAGGCAAGGCTATTGTGCGAGGCGGTATCGAACCGGACATCGAAGTAAAACAAAGCGATGACTGGGAAGATTACAATGACCGCGACCATGATGCGCAGTTGAAGAAAGCGATATTGGTATTGCGTGATGAGCTCAAAGCGAACAAATCGAAATAATCAATCCAGACCGCGAAAGCGGTCTGAATCTCCACAACCTAACACACCTGGCTTCCTTCAGTGGATCCCCCTCATTGTTGTTCTATGCATACTGGCATTTGCATGGTCAGGATGTCATCAACGTTCTAACCAAGCCGTAGATGAAACATATCGCAACACAAATTCTGACGGTATCAAAAACCAATCAGAAGCACCTAATTCAAGCAGAGCAAATACGGGTAAATCTGAGCAGTCATCACGGCAAGAGAGCAAAGACCAACAACCTAGTGATGACACATCGGACGACAACGGGAAGGTTCAGGCACCCTCTTCACTGGATAATAACGCAGACAGCTCTCAGATCGCAGATGCAGACACACATCCAGAACATCGTGAACGCCAACCCGATGGTGAGGTGAGCTCAGTTCCAGGTGCTAAAGGTATGATCGCCTTGACCTTCGATGCAGGTGCATCCGCAGAACCCGTGCCTGCCATTCTGAAGGCTCTAGCAGATACCGGCTCCCATGCAACATTCTTTTTCACAGGTAAATGGGTCAAAACAAATCCTGGAATTGCTCAGGACATAGTAAACGCAGGGCACGAAGTGGGCAACCACAGTTGGAGCCACCCAGATTTCACAACGCTCTCCGACAACGAGATGCTTGACCAAATATCGCGGACAGAACAGATAATGCAGACCAAACTGCACATAAACGGAGCGTCACTCTTCAGACCCCCATATGGTGCGCGAAACAGCGAAGTTCGTCGTCTCGTGGCAGACCATGGTTATCGTGTTATCTACTGGGCGGTGGACTGTTTAGACAGCGTAAAGAAGAACATCACTGCGGAACAAATCGAAACACGCGTGCTTGCCAAAGCAAAACAGGGTGACATCGTGCTGATGCACTGCGGCAGTCAGGCGACTGCTGATGCTTTGCCTTCACTCATTGAATCACTAAACCACAAAGGCTGGAAAGTAGTTACTGTGGGCGAACTATTAAGGCACGAATAACCATGGAAGAAATGAAGCAACCCAAAATTGTGATCGCGTTAGTGGTTATATTCCTCGTTCTCGCTGCGATTTATGCCGTGCTAGAGTCCGGCGGGCAAAATTATGAGTATATATCTCCAATCAAAGCCCAGCTCAAACACAACTAGCAGTATTGAGCCAGTTTTAACAGTTCCAGCGACTTCTGAAGAATGGCAGACGCACAATCCGCTTTACTCATGACAGGTAGGCTAGTTTCGTCGTCAATCGTGACAAGGATGATCTCATTACTGTCACTGCCAAATGTAGACTGCGGTTTGGAGATATCATTTCCCACAACCATATCCACATGTTTATTGACTAACTTTTGATGGCAGTGTTCGCTAAGCTGTTCTGTCTCGGCTGCGAATGCCACAAACACTTGACCGAGTTTTCGGTTACCAGCCGCGGCGGCGATGATATCGGGATTTTCCACAAGATGCAGCGTCAGTGGCTGCCCGTCCTTCTTCATTTTATTCTCAACGGGGTTCTCAATCCTGTAGTCCGAAGGAGCAGCTGCAGCGATCACGATATCAGCGTTTAATGCTTCCTGCATCACTGCGTCATACATTTGTTGGGTCGTCTTCACCGAAATCACCTGAGCTCCAACAGGTGCCGCTAGATTCGTGGGGCCTGATATCATCGTGACGTCGGCTCCCATGTCGAGGGCTCGTTGGGCCAACGCGTATCCCATTTTCCCGCTGCTGCGGTTCGTTAGGCACCTCACGGCATCAACAGGTTCTTCTGTTGGCCCCGCCGTAATTAACAGCTTGATGCCGTTCAGTGGCGTGTTGTATACTTCGCTGCAGATATCCAGCAACTGCTCTGTAGAGGGCAGCTTACCCGCACCGACATCACCGCAAGCAAGTCGGCCACTGTCAGGTTGTATAACAAAGATACCTCGCTCTTCCAGTATTCGGATGTTATTCTGAACAGCGGGATTCTCCCACATAAGTGTGTTCATCGCCGGAGCGACGATCACTTTACTGCGTGTTGCCAAAATCAGGGTGCTGAGCAGATCATCCGCAAGTCCCATTGCCATTTTTGCAATGATATTCGCCGTAGCTGGACATACAAGAATCAGGTCTGCCTCTTGAGCCAGTTGAATATGTGCGATTTTGCCGCTATCGGGTTCATCGAACAAATCTGTCAGCACGGCGTTTCGTGTTAAAGCATGGAATGTTGTGGGGCCTACAAAGTTTTGTGCATGCTTCGTCATCACGACGTTCACATCTGCACCAGCTTGAACTAGTTTCGATGTAAAGTCGGCAGCCTTATACGCTGCGATGCCACCGCATACACCTAACAGTATTTTCTTACCGCTTAATGCACTTATGCTCATTGCTTATCCTGCCTTAACCGCTCTGCTGTAACGATGCATCTCAGGTCATCAACAGCCCTGTTTAGGTCGTCGTTTGTGACGAGATAGTTGTAGTGGATTGATTGTTCCATTTCGCGTTTGGCGATGTCAACACGTCGTGCTATCTCGTCTGCATTTTCGGTATTTCGCAGCTCAAGGCGTCGCTGTAACTCAGAAATTGATGGTGGTTGTATAAATACCAGGATCGCCTTTGGAGACACCTTCTTGACTTGCAGAGCGCCTTGAACCTCTATTTTGAGTATGACATCAAGACCTCTATCGGTAACGAGCTTCACAGCAAACAACGGTGTTCCGTAGAACTGATTATTGTAGCAGGCGGTTTCCAGCATCATGCCGGAAGCTTCCCATTCCTTGAACTGTTCCTTACTCACAAAATGATAGTCAACACCATTCTGTTCACCTTCACGAGGTAACCGTGTCGTCGCAGTAACGCACTTCTCAAAGCCGGTCATGTTATCAGCTAAGAGATCGAGAAGAGTGTCTTTACCAACTCCACTGGGACCAGAAAAAACAAACAGCTTACCTTCACGCATCTATAATCAGCACTTTCTACAACTTCGGAAGACTTATGAATTTGGCTTGCATTGTGTCCGTATCAAACACAGCTACCGTCGCATGCCCTGATACCCATCCACCAGATTCACCGGGATTTAAAATGAGTATACCGTCTTGGTGGTACATAGTTTTCTCATGAGTATGACCATAAACAGCTACCTGAACCAGCTTCCGGGTTATCAATTCGTGACGCAGATTATAAGGTTCATGCATGACCGCGAACTTTACACCGTCACATGCGACGATGCCGACCTGAGGAGTGATCTGACCTATACCTTGAAAGGCTGCTTGAATACCCACTCTTTCGCCATCGTTGTTGCCATATACCGCAAATATCGGTGCTGGAGCACTAGACATAGCCTTTACCGCGAAAGGAGCCACCAGATCGCCTGCATGGATGATGTGCCCTACTCCCTCTTCGCGAAAGAGCTCCATAGCCTGCTTGATGCGGGGAACATTATCGTGGCTATCAGACATGATTCCGACTTTCAATGCACACCCTCCGTTTGGATCATTACTTCATCTGCTTTGATGTCAAGCAGATTATCATATACACCAATCAAAACATCTCTGCTGTAATTCCAGGCTAATGTTGTTTTAACACGCTCGATGCCATATTGTCCCATAGCATGCCGCGTTTCTGGGTCATCCAAAAGTTTCACGACCGTCTCAGCAAATGCCACTTCGTCACCAGGCTGTACATACACCGCTGCCTGCTGTGCCGAAAAGCGTGTTTCCTTTAGGTCGTAACACACTTGCGGAATACCAAGCGCCATATACTCAATGACCTTGTTTTTCGTCGACTTGTCATCAAGCGGTGTGTAAGGGTCAGGCACAACCGCGATATCAGCCTCAGATAATGCGTGCAAAAGCGGCTCACCGCGCAGAAAGCCTGTAAAGTGCACATAGTCGTCAAGGCCCAATTCAGCAGCCAGTTTTTGTGTATCTTTTTCCGCATCACCGCCGCCGATCAGCAGATAGCCGATGTCTGTGCGCTTCATGTTATACACGATATGATGAAATGACCTCAACAGCGAGTCGAGACTGTCCTGAGGGTCCATCACCCCTAGATACACAGCTAAATGCGAAAAGTCTTGCTTGTATTCGCCTGAGGTCTCTTTACGGCGGAACGTGCTGAGGTCGGGCCCACTTCGCACCACAGTGACACACTCGTCTGGTAATCCACCGCGATTGACTGCGATTTTTTTGTATGACTCGTTAGTGGAAATGACCCAGTTTGCTGTTTTGAACTGCATTTTTTCCAGCCATACAATCCCTTTGTATGCTCGTCCACGCTTCTTGGGGAATTTCACTTCATACAGTTCTGGGCAGAGATCGTGATGATCAAATACGTATTTTTTACCAAAGTGCTGGTAAAACCTACCAATCAGCCAGAAGGTATCGGGGGGATTACATGCATGGATGATATCAATGCCGTGTTTCTTCCACACAACCAAGCTGAGCATGAATGACACAACCCAGCAGGGATCGGTCCCTGCCTGCTCCTCCAGCGCAAGGAACTCCCACACGAAGCTGATGCGCCACTTGGTCGTATGCGGAGGGTTATAGCGAAACACATGAACACCATCAATGGTGTCCCAACGCTTGGCTTGGCTTGGGCATGGTGATATTACAGAGACACTATACCCCGCCTTCTGTAATGATGTCGCCTCTAGCCATACACGTCGGTCGTGCGGTACAGGCAGATTTTCCACGATGATCAGTATCGACTTACCGCGACGCTGCTCTGCCAATGTGGTCACCTTCTCATCAGCTTGTCTAAAAATCCGGCCCAACCTTTACGGTGCTTCGTGGCATATGCATCATAGATATCAGAGTGATTCACTTCCTGCCCAAGTGCTATTGCACGTGGAATAGTGTTACAAACTATGTCTGCAACTGTGTTTCCACACTTTTCTGATACATATTTGTATGCGTGTTTCATCTGAATAGATCGTCGTTCAGGGTTGTGAGCGTCACTGGCTACAACACCTACTAAGCCATCAGCCAACAAACTATTTGCTGTTTGGCGAATAGGATCGCTTGGATCCCCCATATACAGACTGCCTGCAGTCACTTGCAGAACAGCCCCTAAATCAACGAGTTTATCTAGAAGAACTCTATCGTCTCGTAACGCTGCGCACCGTTCAGGGTGTGCAATAACCGGTAACATCCCGCTCTTCATTACCTGCCTAACGGTGTCTACTCCGTTTGCAGCAAAAGTCTTAAAAGAGGGTTCAAGCAACACAGCCTTGGCGTTGCCGCCATATGTCAAACCAGCATCCATGATGATGTTAAGCACTTCCGGCTCGTTAAACGGGATTTCACATCCAGCCACCACAGTGAGTTTCACTTTGGCAGCTTTCAGTGCCTGGTTTACCTCGTTAACGAGCTGTAATACTTTATTCCCCTCAAGGGTAGGATTGTCGCTCCATCTATAGTGCGACGTTGCAGCTATGACATCCACGCCTTGCGCCGCGGCTTGTTTCGCCAACCCAACGGAGGTATCAAGGCAGTCCGATCCATCATCAACACCTGGCAGTATATGACAATGGATATCAACCATTAGTTTGGACAAGAACTACTCGATCTCCTCGTCTTCTTTGCTGGCGTCGTCATTCTGCATGAACTCTTCCGCCTGAAGAACCTCAAGCGAGATTTCCGTATCATCAGCCTTATCGGCGACGACGGCTTCAATCACGTCATCGGCGTCAGCGATTTTGGCAACGGATATAGTTTTGCGGCTTCTAGATGGTGTTACCGATCGGTGTTTTTGCCGACAGTCTTCACAGGTAAACTTAACATCGACCTCATCGAGCCATAATGGGATAAGATCGAGGATTTTATCGCATTCACTGCATTTTGTTGGTGACATTTTTAGGTCCTTCTTTCACTACGACTTTTTCCTCTGCGCATCTCATCTCGTAAGCTCTGACAGACATCCATCCGTTGATCAGCATGACGAGCCCACCAAGTACGTATAACACAGGGAGTAAGGAATCCTTCGGCTGCCCAGGATCGCGAAGAATCTCAGCACCTTTGAAAAAGCCAACGATCCCCATGATCAGAAGGGCAACTCCAAGGATAACGAAACCATTGAGATAGACCTTGAACGGCATGTGATTCCTCCACATTATTCTGACATCTCTTTATATTCTAACAAAAATCGTGCATATACTCCGCATGTTCGCAATGCGTCACCTAAAATGACACCGAACGA
>CAZFLA010000076.1:9915-15809 GCA_964519405.1 uncultured bacterium | reverse complement strand
CCGATGACTTACCCACGCCCGTTTCCCGAGCCGAAAATAGATTTTTGGGCGCTTATTTCGGGACATCCTTATATGCCGCCTCGCGAAAGCGATAGAAGCAAGCAACCAGATATGGGTAACCAAAACGGCAAACCATCGGACAACCGTCTGGCACCTTCCCCAAATGGAATGGCACCAGATAATGATAGAGAGGATCCCGGTAATGAGGGTCCCATCCGAAAATCACGCCGACGCCCGATATTCATCGAAGTTCGGGAGTTCCTTGTGCGGATGCTGTTCGCCATCGTGTTGGCTTCGCTTACGGCTGCCTGGGTCGCCAAGCGCTTCACGAAACCGCTGAACGCACTGACAGCCGGCGTTGAGGAATATCAAGAAGGCAACTTTGATTACCGTATCCCACCACAAAACTACGCTGAGTTTCAAAGCGTCGCACACGCCATGAATACCATGGCAGATGAGGTAAACCGACATATCCAACGTCTTGAGGATGATGCGGAACGGCGCAAGCAGTTTCTGGCGAATATCGCACACGAGTTCCGCAGCCCGGTAACCACCATGCGCACCATGGCAGGAGCACTTCAGGATGGTATGGCATCTGACCCCGACCGCCGAACACGAGCACTCGACGCGTTAGTGGGCAGCTCAGAACGGCTGCTGCGGCTTGTTCAGGACCTGATGGAGCTTGCCCGGCTGGATCTGGACCACTTTACGCTCAATAAGCGCAAGGTCATCCTTAATGACCTGTTGAGCGGTGCAGTCAACTCGCTAACGGCTGCAGCACAACGGCACAGCATCACACTTCATCCGGTAACTGCCGCCGACACCATAGTAGTCAACGCGGATCCAGACAGGTTACTGCAGGCGGTAGATAATGTCATCGGCAATGCCATCAGTCATGCTGGAGATGGTTGTGAGATATGGGTATCGGTGAATACAGGAGACCGAATTGTTATTGTGATAAAGGACAGCGGGAAAGGCATTAAGGCCGAGCACCTGCAGTATGTGTGCGATCCGTTCTACCGGGCCGATGCCGCCCGCACGCCTGGCGACAAGCATTCTGGACTTGGCTTAAGCATCGCGAAACGGCTAATTGAGGCCCATGGCGGCGAGTTAACCATCGAAAGCCAAGACAATGCAGGCACTACTGTCAGCATGTATCTGCCGAGTTTCAGCCCAGAATCGGCCTCCACACCTGCAGAAGGCTAAAACAGCATTCACCTGGGCACGCGTAACACGCGAACCCAGGTGAATCAATTTTAAACACACAAGCAGATCAATCAGCCGGCCTAAGGCTTGTCCCACTGCCCATCAGTTTGCTGCACTCTCACCAAAGGGGATTTTAGTAACTGCAGCAGTCGGCCTGGCGCAACAGGAACCAATTCATCCTTTCGGCTTAAGCGCACAAAAGAGCGGGGTGCCGTTCGCTTTTGAGGTTGTGTGCAGCTCGTAATTGCATCCTTGCCTAATGCTGAGGCTATTTCTATGCCGCACAAGATCAAGCCCGCGCAGTGTTTGCGGATTTGCAACACCTCGTTACGCAGTTTAGCAGACACCTCATCCGAGGCCATCTTGCAGCTTATCTCAGCGATGATGTTTGGCTGTGTGCCTTTGGTTGATACACGCAGCAGCATCGTCGAACGCTTAGTCCAGTCAATGGGATCGGCATTTGCAACACTTGGGAAGTCGTCCAACGTCAGCGTGCAGAGTTTACAAGAGGCAGGCATATCAATTCCCAGTATCCCACCAAACATCTCCATCTCACCCTGTTGTAAAGCAAGTTTACCGTCGGGTATATGGCTCCCCCATTTTAGTGACGAGTTCAGCGGAGCCGCAGAGGATATGATGTCACTCCATCGCCTTTGGTAGAGCCAAGTGCGGAACTTCTGAAGCTCGTAAAGTTTCGCCTGAGAGACACTATACTTCACGTCTGCACTCACCCATTTAACATCCGGTAGAGTATCATCGTCCTTCAGCTTAGCTGACTGCCGCCACTGCTTCCACAGACGCTGTGCGCTGCCGCCAGCAATAAACGCGTTCCAGTTATCGGCACCTAACGGCGGTTGTGTTAGCCCCACATCAGGCATGATCGCTCCGATACCCGCGGCAGGGCCAAGTGCATCGGCGAATTCGGACATCACATTGGCGAGATGCGAACGCCCCTCTTGACCATCGATACCGCCAGCCGAACTAAGCCATGCAGGCATTGGGGTGTTGACTATCTCAACAAATAGCCATACCTTTTGGGGAACCATAGACGCAGCGGTTTGCCTAACAAGTTTACCCACACTAGCAATCTGGCTTAACGACAGCCGATCATCACCAGCTAGATCCGATAACGGCAAGGAGACGAGAACACCATTCGCGCAGACTTGTGATGCCGCCAAAGCGTATTCGGAAACGCGGCCGGCCCACAAGTTATATGATCGCTGCAGAGGAAACGGCAGTAATGACCGCGGCATCCTTACGATCACAGGCGCGTTCGACCCTAAAGTAAATCCCCAAGCACCTGTATCCATCACAACATCCTCCATTTCACCATCAACTACTACGACTCTTACACGGTTTATGGTGTTACATTAAGTAATATACGCTGGGATGTGAAATGATGGTGCCGGCAAATCACCTAAATGTAATACATGACGGTATCTGGATTCGACAAGCTGTTCTGCTCATCAACAAGGTCTTGAAGACTTGTGCGTTCAAACTCACTGTATAATGCCTTATTTGCACGGTCATACATGTTCTTAATGGCACACCTGCCTGGACCTGTCGGACAATCTGCAACGTCGTTGCAATCAGCAATCTCGATGGGCCCTTCCAGTGCCTCTATGATCTGCCCTACATTGATCTCCTTGGCATCACGAGTAAGCTGATAGCCGCCTTTGGATCCCCTTGTCGCCGATACCAAACCCGCTTTACGCAAAGCCAGCATCAGCTGCTCCAGGTAGGTTGCAGGCAGTTTTTGCTGATCTGCAATCTCCTTTGTCATCACAGGTTCTGTATGCTGGGTTATAGCCAGAGCAAGCATCGCTCGCAGCCCATATCTTGCACGCGTAGACAGTTTCATTGAATAGCCCTCGTTTCCGAACGTCGACATCAGCCCGATATCGGGATAATATCCAAATTGGGCAGCCAGATAGCACACTCATGCTATTTTGCTTCCCGATAAATTATATCGGAATAATTGGCTAATGTCTTGCGGGTGAAATTTGCAGAGACAGATATCTCATAAACCCCATACGAAATCAAATCCACACCCGACCGCACCATATTGCTATTTGACGGCTGGCTACCACACCATAATATGATGCGGTAACCATATTTTCAGGAGATAAACATGCAGCTCACAGCACGCGAGCGATTTAAGCGAACCATGACCTTCCAGGATGTCGATCGCCTACCCATGGTCGAATGGGCACCCTGGTGGCACTTAACCACAAACCGCTGGCAGACAGAGGGGCTTGTGATGCCTGCCGATAACAGCGCCATTGAGCTTCAGCGCCAGATGGGGCTTGATCTGTTCTGTAGTTTTGGCATCGCGGCCCGAAAACCGGAATGCCCGCCATACACCGGCGAAAACAAACCTTTGATGAAAGATCCATCCGACTGGTCGAATTTTAAGCAACTGCTGTATCCAGATACCGCATTCCCGCTCGAATATGCTCAGTATATGGCGGAGCTGCAGCGTCAAGGCGCCATCATCTGGATGGTTATGGAAGGGTTCTTCTGGTTCCCCCGAACACTATTTGGCATCGAAGAGCATCTATATGCATTAGTTGATGAACCCGAGATCATCCATGAAATGAACCAAGGGTTAGTTGACCATCACCTACGGCAACTCGACAAAGTGCTGCAGGTGTTCACGCCGGACATCATGACTTTCGCGGAAGATATGAGCTATAACCACGGCCCCATGCTCAGCAAGCGAATGTATGACGAGTTTATGCATCCCTACTACTGCCAGCTCGTGCCAAAACTCAAGGATGCCGGCATATTGGTCTTCACCGATTCCGATGGCGACGTCACAGAGCCGATCAAGTGGTTTAAGCAATCCGGCATCCAGGGCATCCTGCCATTGGAGCGAATGGCTGGGGTTGACGTCAACACCATACGCCACGACCATCCGGAGTTCTTGATGCTTGGTGGTTACGACAAAACCGTGATGCACCTAGGTGAAGCAAGGGTAAGGCAAGAGTTCGAGCGCCTATTGCCTGCCATGAAGTCGGGTGGATTTGTGGCTTCTGTTGACCATCAAACCCCTCCTGGCTGCAGCTATTCCGATTACCAGCAGTATCTTCGGATATACAAAGAGTATGCTCAGTTAGCAGCTAACTAGCTGTGTGCGTTGAGGCGGAGCCATTCTGTCACGGAGTAAAATGATAGTATATGGAAAGAAATAAAGCATCCGCCTCAACGTCCGTTTCGCAATCTACTTACACCAATCGCTGGCGCATTCTGCCGGCTATTCTGGCTTTACTCGTCATGACCCCGCTTGATGGTAGTGCGGTTAATGTCATCATCCCTATCGTGCAGAATGAGTTTCACTTAGCCATCACACAGGTGGCTTGGATATCGCTGGCCTATCTGCTGTTCGTCACTAGTTTTGTTTTGCCGTTTGGCCGTGTGGGTGACATCGTTGGGTTTCGACGTGTATTCCTCCTAGGAGCCGTTATTTTTGTGGCATCCTCGGTGATGTGTGGGTTATCAACCAGCTTCCGCTGGCTCATCATCAGCCGCAGTGTGCAAGGTATCGGTGCATGTATGATGATGGCTGTGAGCGGTGGGCTCATCACAGCAATATTCCCGGCCAATGAACGGGGACGGGCCCTGGGGATTTTGGGTATGGTGATCTCCATCGGTGGCATCACTGGCCCTTCATTGGGCGGCCTTTTGACGACCTTAGGTGGCTGGAGACTGATCTTCTACATTAACCTGCCCATCGGCATCATTGGGTTGCTGCTCTGCGGACGGTTGGTCCCAGAGCTCAAAATGGACAGACACGGCTTGGTAGACTGGACAGGGGCGTTTTTAGGGGTGATAACGCTGGGTAGTTTTGTGCTCGCCGTTACCCAAGGTGATGTTTGGGGCTGGACATCATCGGCAACACTAGGCTGTGTGTTGGCTAGTATTATCGCCGGCACAGCGTTTTATATGGCTGAGGTTAGAAATCCATCACCTATTCTGGACTTCGGGCTGTTTAAGCACCCGGTGTTTCTTGGGGCCAACATAGCACTCACCATGAACTTTTTAGCTCAGTTTTCAGCCTCATTTCTTGTGCCCAAATACCTCATCGATGCCATGCATTTATCGGTTGGCAAAACAGGCCTCATAATGATGGCTTTGCCAATATCGATATTCATACTGGCGCCATACAGCGGAGCCCTATCCGACCGCATCGGCACGCGCCCGTTAGCCATCGCCGGCGAGGCCTTGGTGACCTGTGGGCTTGTCTTATTGGCGATATCAGCACCCACCATGAAGCTTACCTATGTGGTTCCATCATTGATGATATTGGGAATAGGCGCGGGGTTGTTTCAATCGCCTAACAACAGCGCGATCATGGGCAGTGTTCCTCGCGAACGGCTCGGGACAGGAGGCGCGGTGATGGCGGCGATGCGCAACCTCGGTATGACGCTGGGCATCACCGTCAGCAGCGTATCGGCAGCACTCGGCATGAGCCATCACCTGCGGCACGGTGCTACATCCTCTGACGCGCTGATGCACGGTTTGCAGATAGCTCTATTAACAGGAGCTGGATTTGCATTGATCGGGATGCTCACCAGTGCGGCGAGGAAAGACATCAAGCATTCACCATCAGCGTGAATGAAGCAGTGGTGCCTGAGAGCATACAGACCGATTCAGATATGCTCTCAAGCACACTTGTTTTTTAGCGA
>CAZFLA010000076.1:0-9905 GCA_964519405.1 uncultured bacterium | reverse complement strand
CTTGCCATGCTGGTAACATCACCGATCTCAGCACTGGTAGGAAGGTCAATTTCCACCGTCACTTCGTGCGGGTGAACCACTTCTAGGTTGTATTTACCATCGACCAGCTTCCAGCTTACGCTGATCTGCCCGTATGGCGTAGGCAGCTTGCCTTTGGCCCACTTTAGGTCGCCAAAGAATGGGGCAACAGCAACACGCTTAAAGCCTGGCGCCAGCGGACGAACACCCAGCACCATCGATGGCAGGAAGTATGCCGGAGCTGCCGACCACGCATGGCACCAGCTTCGGGTAGGCGTCCATCGGCCTTGGGACCAGCTTGCGTAGGTCTCCCAGCAGGTTGTAGCGCCGAATTCAATCATTTCACCCCACCACTTGCGCATCCAGTCAAGGATAGTCTGTTTTTCACCAGCCTTCTCCAAGGCTTCAAAGCTGAACCACATCATGAAGGGGCTTCCCACTTTTGTCCAGGAATCGGGACAGTCCTTCACAAGGCCGGCCACCCTTGACAGCCGGTCAGCTGAAGCCACATCACACAGATAGGCCACTGTCTGGCTCTGCTGGCTGAATATCGTGCCCGGTGAGCCGTCGGGCAGGTTCGCGTCGCGGTATCCTGCTTGCTGAGCATCCCATAGGTGTTCGTTAATTGCGGATGTAATTGCATCAGCCTCAGCAAGATACTTTTCTCCACCAGGCATACCTGCGATCCTTTGTATTTCACTCGCCTCGTGAAGTGTTTTCACAAAGAAGGCATTCTCATGCGTGATGGCTCCGCCTGGAGGGCACTCCATATTTGCCCAATCCAGCATGTTCCAAGCTGGATATTGTATAAGGCCGGTGGCCCCGCGCTGATCTAGCAGGAAGTCGCACATGCGCTGCACATAAGGAGCCATCTCCTTCACGAATTCGGCGTCAGCCGTATACAGATAGTATTCGCGTACGGCAAATGCCCAGAAGAAGCTCCAGTCAGGAATGATACTCTCACAGCGGGCTGGTGCATGCGATTCGGGCAGCGGAGATCGCCACATAGACTCCGTAGCCAGCCGCAGGCAGCGTTTTGTAATTCGTCCGTCACCAAACACAGCCATGTTCGCCAGAGCTTCGTTACGGCTGTCACCAACCCAGTAGGTTTGTTCGTATGCAGGACAGTCAACGAAGGTGTCTTCCATACACAGCCGTGTCGTTCGTCGGCTGATATCATAAATCTGGTTGAGCATACCATCGCTGCACGCGAAGTCGCCTTTGTATTGCACCGGGTAGGTGCACTTGATGAGCTTTATATTGCGGATCCTTAAGGATGTTGCGGCATTCCTCACGGTGACCACGAGGTATCGGAAAGCCAAGCGCACTTCGCTGCGATAGTGCTGCTTGCCCTCGGAGCAGGTATACCGCATGGTGTTGTTCAGATTATCGGTCCAACTCCACTTACCGTTCACGATGGCTTCTAGACCGTAGAAGTCCAGTACCGTGCCTTCGGCAGCCATGAGTTCCAGCTCAATGTAACCGGCGAGTTCCTCGCCAAAATCTAGAATGAACTCGGTATCGCCGTCTGCACATGGGATGATTGTGGCTAGCTGCGTGTTGTCGCTGCACAGAGCCTCGGCATCCAGCACGACAGGCACCACAGGCAGCGATCTGCGCGTATTAACCAGCGCATAGACATCAGGATAACTGTCTGCCCATGTAATCGGCTGGAGACTGCTCATCATGCTTCCCAGGCAGCCTCTGCAGTGAGCATCCCACAAGCCGTTGGCGATGTTGTCCTTCATCATATCAGTGCCGCCAGACAATACATATATGGATGCAGGGCCAGGCTTGGCAGCCTTAGGTGACAGCATCCTCAACTGCACATCGGTCTCAAACACCCAAGATGGATGGCTCTGATACGGATGCTGCCGCAAAACAAGCAGGTTCTCGCCCTCTTTAAGTTCAATCTCCGCGCAGTCATCGGTAAACACCACATCCGTATGGTTGATGCGTGCGCTATGAAATCCGTCTAAGCCAAACGACGCATTCATCCGCCGCCATGTGGCCTTGCATGCCCGCTCCGCGATGATAAAAGCAACAATGACCGATGAACTGGCTTCTGTGTTATATTTGCCGTTTATCTTTGCCATAGGATGTTGGAGGGAAAAAGCAAAGCAGTTTTTTTGCGGCTGCACAACCTGAGCATCAACCAACGATGCGGGGTAGCAGCTCTGCTCGGTAAGATACGGCAGCGACCGTTCCTGCATCTCAACAAATGGTTCAGTTCCTACAGGTCCCATTTCATAACCGGGTTCCCAGCTGCTGTCATCGAACTCAGGCAGCATCCAGTTGTCAAACTCTTTTTGCGATGTGTATTGCTCGGTAAAGAAGATACCCCAAGCTAAACGCGGCACCGATTGCCGGTATGCGGGATGCCGAGCCCACTTCCATGAAGCATCGGTCGCCAGCACCACTTCATCATCTATCGTCAGCTCAGCAATGAGACCGCCAGGTGCATCCATATATTGGCCTGACGACATTCCATACCGCGTCACCATCACGGCAATACAGTTTGTTCCGTTTTGCAGCCATGGTGCGATATCACGCGTATCATACTGCTTCAGATGGTTCCAACTGCGCATCGGGCCATTTCCAATGCGCACTCCATTTACATACAGCACATATCGGCTGTCTGCGGAGATATCTATATTGGCGAACTGCGGCGCTTCATCTATAGAAAACTGAACACGAGTGCACAGAATGTTATTGATCCCATCATCGTCAAGATCAGTCCATATCCATTGGGCTTTGCTAAAAGGGCTCATCTATTTCACCTCGAAGGTTGAGTATGTCTTGTGATTCTAGGTTACTCGGCGCAGACAAGATAATCAAGCTGCAATCCCATCAGCAAGTCACTCAGCAGGGAATACAGCATCAGAGTGCCACAATAGTGAGGAATTGGTTCACATAATGTAAATGACATCACAGCAGGAGAGCAATGAGAGGCACGAAAAAGCCCCTCAAGCTGCTGCTCAAGGGGCTAATCAAAAAAGGTGACGAGTTAGTTAACTTCAATCACTCGCGTAAGCGTAAACGGCTTCTTCGCACCTGCCACATCGGTCAGTGTGAGTGTGACGGTGTATTTACCAGCCTCTGGGAACTTCACGGATGCGTAGATGCCTTCGGCGTCTACTTGAATGCCGTCTCGGTTGTCGATATCCCAAGTGGCCTTAACAGGGATCACGCTAGCTGCGATGTTAGCAGTTAGCCAAACTGTCTTGCGGGCAATGATGCTTTGCATATCGGCCTGTTCGTCACTAAGAAGCTGCTGAATGTCCTCATTCACGCGAATGGTGTCAGCGCGCAGTGCTTGCGTATCCGTTCCGCCAATGACGCTGCCCAGATAGAACACGTCTTGCGAGTCGCCAGCGATGCGCATCTCTTTCAGCATGGGGCTCTTGTTGAAGCCAGCCATACCCTTCATGGGGATGCCCACTACCAGCCAACCATCTTCGCTATAAGCATCACGCAGGCTCACGATGAAGTCACTTGATCCACCTTTATCGTTGATGAGCACAACGCGAAGCTGCTGCATCGCCTTGGCTTTAGCGGTTGTTGAACCTGGCATTCCTGCCATACCGGGCATCATTGCTCCACCAGTCATACCAGGAGCGGTTGTTCTTCCGCCAGCACCGCCGGTCATGCCGGGCATCATCATACCAGAGAGCACACCAGCGCCCATTGAGCGGCGGGATGATGTCATACCGCTGCTGGAACTTGCGTTTGGCATTTTGATGTGGATGTTCAGCACGGCATTAGCATTAGCTGCCAAACTGGTGAGGTCCATCGGCGTCTGGTATGCCAACCGAACACCCTGTAATGGCCCCATCGTGTTAACGCGGATTGAGTAACCACCTTGCAGGAACACGTCCGAGGTTTCCTTAACCGTACCGCCACCCCACGAGGTGATCTTCATCCCATTTGTAGACGCTTTTTCGCCAGAGTAGATGTTCTGAGCCGAGGTGGCCATAGCACAACTTAGCAGCACTGCAGCCGCTGCATAAAGTTTCACCCGGGTGTGATCCATTGATATCGCCTCCAGAATTCTATTGCTTACCTATTATTATAGACGGTTCTGCCTCATCGCCATTATACTATTTTTAGCAGATTTCGGCGTTATCATCAAAAGTCATATGATTTTGGTCGTTATAACGACAGTTCCATCAATACTATTTGTCAACAGAATGCAGAACACCTTTATTTTATGCCCCTTTTCGGCTAAATGTCATGGATGACTTCTACTGGTAATCACCCACTCAGTGTGGTATCTTGAATGCGCAAACCCCGCACTTTAAGAAGGATAACTATAGTCATATGCTAGTCGTGGTAATCGGACGTGGCCATGGAGGAACTCGGGCCATTTCTCATACGCTTTCCGAAAGCGGCGTGTTCATGGGAGCACCGCTCAATGGATCAAGCGACCTCGTTCCACCAGAAGATATGTATGAAGCATGTCGAGTGATGTCTAGGCATGTATTGCATATGGGAGCCACAAGCTGGGACTTTTCGCGCCTGCACGATATGCCCATCGACCCCGAATTCACGGTGTTGGTTGAGCGATATCTGCACTCTGTGCTTGAAAGCGACGCGCCTAATAAGGGCTGGAAACTACCCGAAACCACCTTGGTTTATCCATGGATCGTGCGGATGTTTCCTGATGCTTACTACATTCATTGGACACGTGATCCCAAGGATGCCATCTTGGGTGCCCACGTAACTGATGATTTGGCGGATTTCCATATTCCATATGATCAGACAGAAGATCAGCGCCGACGACGGGCGATTAGCTGGAAATACCAGCGAGAGATTGTAAAAGCCACACCTGCACCCAAACGAACCATTGATGTTCGGTTTGAGGACTTCGTGTTGAACCAAGACGCCACACTAGAGCGGCTTGAAGGGTTCTTAGGCATCAAACTGGCTAAGATCGAAGTAAAGCCCGAAGCAGTAGGCCGTTGGAAGAGCGACCAAGGGGTTCACGATTTTGACTTCCTGCATGAAGATATGGAAGAGTTGAACTACCACAACTTCTAGTCATCGCATATTCTACCGAAAAGAGCCGCCGAAATCGGCGGCTCTTTTTGTTTTCTGTGACCAGCTCGTTACTTATCGGGAAATGGCGAATTTGTTAGTTCCGGCTTTTCGTTAAGCTCAACCCGTTTGAGCTGAGTCATCCAGTTTGCTTCATCTAGCCCGGCTATTATTTTCATGGTGTGAAGATCAATGATAAAATAGCCTCTTTGAACATTCCATTTTGGATACTCGACGCCTATGCCATTAAAGAACTCCGGCATACCCACAGGCCCTGTTACGATACCCGTTACACAACGCTTATTAGCATAATATGCCTTCACATTTGGGCCTATAGTATACTCATCACCGTTTGGTAAACGGAAGGCATATATATACCCTCGCGCTGTATACCATATTGATACTTTCCTCTGTATGATGACGCTGCGAAATGCGGCTGCCGCAAACAGATGGTATATAAACATAGCCATCAGTGCGACGACAACTGCGATAACAGCAACACATAATCTGCGTGGTGTCATTGCTCTAGTATCCATTTTCCACCTATCATAAGACTAGCAACGACACCGTTTTAACAGTTAACTAACTCTGTGTCAACCTGCGCAGCAGAACATCAACAGCGTCCTCTAAACTCTGCTGTGTGGTGTTAATCAGCACATCAGGATGTTCAGGACGCTCGTACGGTGAGGTGATACCGGTAAACTCAGCGATTTCACCAGCACGTGCCTTCGCATACAACCCCTTCGGATCGCGAGCTTCGCATTCCTCTATTGGGGTATCGATGAACACCTCGTGGAACCACTCCTCGCCGATAATTTCGCGTGCCATTTGACGGTCTTTCTCATATGGCGAGATGAAGGAGGCAATCACCATCAGACCAGCTTCATTGAACAGCTTAGCGACTTCCGCCACACGGCGGATGTTCTCAGCGCGGTCGTCGGCACTAAAGCCGAGGTCGCGGTTAAGTCCATGACGCATGTTGTCGCCGTCAAGCACGAAACAGGCGCAGCCCTCTTTAACCAATCGTTTCTCAAGTGCGTATGCAATTGTGCTTTTTCCAGATCCGCTCAATCCTGTCAGCCAAAGCGTGCCCGGACGCTGCCCCAGCACTTTCGCCCGGTCATCCAACGACACCGACCCGCGGTGGCGTGTGATATTCCGCTTTGCAGCGGAATCGGCGTTAGTCTCCTGAACATACTGACGGGTACGGTCAATAATCATACCAGCGCCAACCGTGAAGTTCGTTAAGGGGTCTATCACGATGAAACTGCCCGTTTGACGGTTCCGTGTATATTCATCGCATATCAACGGCCTAAACAGCTCAAGCTTAACACGACCGATGTCATTCAACTCGAACGAATCTGTAGGCTGCCGATGTAGGGTATTTGGGTCGATTTTATACTTCATTTCAGCCAATCGTCCGCGCACTGAGCGTGTGGTGTGCTTGATGATGTAGTTTTGGTTGACCTTCATAGGGGCCGTATCCATCCAGATCATCAAGGCTTCAATATCATTTGCGATCCACGGCGTGTTGGCTGCATGGGCAATCATATCGCCTCGGCTCAGGTCGATTTCGTCCTCTAGGCAGACAGTTACCGACTGCGATGGCAGCACATAAGTCACCTCTTCGTCGCCTGCGAACAGACGTTGAACACGGCTTGTGTGCCCAGAGGGCAGCGCCACGATTTCGTCACCAACCCGCAGCACGCCCGATGCCACCATACCGCAATAACCCCGGAACTCGCTGTTAGGCCGCAGCACGTATTGAACCGGCAGCCGGAAGTCGATGAGGTTCTGGTCGCTGGCGATGTGCACTTTTTCGAGGTGTTCCAGCAAGGGCATGCCGTTATACCATGGCATATTGGTGCCTCGCTCCACCACGTTGTCGCCATAAAATGCACTGATCGGAATAAATTGGATATCTTTGACAGGCAGCTTGGAGCAAAACTCGCGATATTCCTCGCAAACAGCATCGAATACTTCCTGTGAGTAGTCAACAAGATCCATCTTGTTCACGGCCACTAATATGTGCGGTATGCCCAGCAATGATGCGATGAAGCCGTGGCGTTTTGACTGCGTCAACACACCTAGATGCGCATCTATCAGGATAATAGCCAGGTTGGCCGTAGACGCTCCGGTGACCATGTTGCGGGTATACTGCTCGTGCCCTGGGGTATCGGCAATGATGAACTTGCGCTTGGGTGTTGAGAAGTGCCTATAGGCCACATCGATGGTGATTCCTTGCTCACGTTCAGCCTTCAGACCATCGGTAAGCAGTGCAAAGTCGATGTTCTCACGGCCAGCCGTCTTAGAATCTTTGAACAGCGAAGTAAGATGGTCTTCATATATGTTTTTTGAGTCGTGCAGCAGTCGACCGATTAGCGTGGATTTACCGTCGTCTACACTGCCAGCCGTTGTAAATCGCAGCAGATCAGCTTGTTGAACCTGCTTGACAAAAGCGTCCATATCCATCAGAAATACCCCTCCCGCTTCTTCTGCTCCATGGAGCTATCCTGATCATGATCTATCAATCGCGTGATGCGTTCCGATTGTCTGGCGACCATCATCTCCTGCACGATTTCCACAACGGATTTCGCATTCGATAATACAGCGCCCGTACATGGGTGGCAGCCGAGTGTGCGGAACCGGCACATCACCTTCTCAGGCTTCTCACCAGGATTTAACCGCGTGCCCTCATAAACGGGTATCAGCCGTCCATCGCGCTTGACCATATCCCATTCTTTGGCGAAATACATCGGCACGACCGGTATGTTTTCCAGGTGGATATACATCCACACATCCAGCTCTGTCCAGTTTGATAACGGGAAGACGCGAATGCTCTCACCTTTTTGGATACGCCCGTTATACAGATTCCATAGCTCTGGACGCTGGTTTTTGGGATCCCACTGACCATGTGCATCGCGGAATGAGTAGATACGCTCTTTAGCTCGCGATTTTTCCTCATCGCGGCGAGCTCCGCCGAACGCGGCATCGTATCCACCCTCTTTTAGTGCATCCAGCAGTCCCTGTGTCTTTAGCAGTCCACAGCATTTTGGGCTGCCTAAATCCCATGGGTTTGTGTTATCAGCTATCGCTTTTTCGTTGCGATATACACGCAGATCGGCCCCTATTTGTTTGCAGAAGTTATCGCGAAACTCATACATCTCTGGGAACTTAAATCCGGTGTCTACATGCAGCAGAGGAAACGGAATGCTGCCCGGGTAGAAGGCTTTTTGAGCGAGACGCACCATCACAGAGGAGTCTTTGCCCACCGAGTAAAGCATCACAGGATGCTCAAACTCGGAGGCAACCTCACGAATAATGTGAATACTTTCTGCTTCAAGCGCCTTGAGGTTGGTTAGATGCAGTTTTTCCATATATATGAACCTTTGTGGATTACCAGTGGAATGTGAGGATCGCTCGGTAACTTTGAGCGTAAGACCAGGCATCTCTTGTTTGACAATTTTGGCAAAGAGTTTCTATGCCACCGACCATTTTACATCAAACCAGAAGCTCATTCACGGGCACATTAGGGCATGAGGCCCAATGAACACCGATCAGCTTTGTGCGTTATGCAAATGGCGGATAACAGTACACATGAAAGCCCTGCGGATATCATCTCGCAGGGCTATCACATACATATAAGGTGGTACGGGATCTCTACTGTTTGGTAATATCCCAGCGCCATGTTCTATTGGCTGTCGCGGCAATGCGTTTGGCATCGAAGGTGTTCATCATCGAGCCGAAATTGCCCATTACTTGGAACATCTCATCATTGCTCAACACTGGCTGGCTGTTGTCAGCACAAGCAGAGCGCCAGTAGTTGATGTACCAGTTTTCGTGCTTTTGCGAGATGGCATTCACAGCGGCGCCCATCTCTTTCCACGGGCCAGCCTGTTCAGATAAATTCACACCTGCTGCCAACTGCGCGCTTGTGTAGCTGCCAACATCCTTGCCTGCGACTGATATTTTCCAAGAACCTTCAGAAAGTCCCGTTACAGCAAGTTTATACTGGTTGATATCTTTGGTTAACGGCAAGTAAGGTCGGATTACACTGGTATCATCATCGAACCAGGCTGGCAGTGCTTTGTCTGTTCGCGTGAAACTAACTCTGTTAGCAGACACCGACAAATCAGTCACATAGCACTTATATGGCATTGCCTTTTTCGTGCTTGCGTCTAGATGCAGCGACGCGGGTTGGTCAGTGCAGCCCAAGGCCATGAGTACCGCATAAGCCATCACAGCATGACCGGCGTTACTCGGATGGATACTATCTGGGATCATGCAGAATGTGGGATCATCTGCTTTTGCCATTGACTGCACGCGATTCATCAACGCGTTCAGGTCGTAATACATCAGGTTCTCATCAGCAGCAAGCTGCTTTACACCCTGACCGAATTTGGTTAAGGTCGTGTTGTAATACTGGCGCAATGGCTCGTTTTTATCTGGATCTACGCACCCAGGAGACAGAAGCACGATCTTGACTTTCGCCGCTTTGAGCTGCTTGACGATATCCTTAAGGCCCTTCATATAGGCATCGAAGTTGGCTTGCTGGAACTGGGTGTAGCGGCCGTCGTTCATACCGAATATGATGGTCACCACATCGGGTTTTAGGCTCAGCACGTCGCGTTTTAGCCTTGCAGCGCCGCCTGGAGCTGTGTCTCCGCTCCAACCGGCATTACGAAAACTATACTTAACACCAGGGTAACGCATGGTAAAGTAATCCATGACGTATCGTGTATATATTCGCTGCTCGGTGATACTGTCACCATAAAATACCAGTCTTTGGCCCGGTTTTAACCCAACTTCCGCAGTTAATCGGCTCGAATGAATTTCGGGCCGATTTTTCG
>CAZFLA010000075.1:0-16138 GCA_964519405.1 uncultured bacterium | reverse complement strand
GCTTTCTTAACAGTCGACCAGTCGAATACATCCCTGCTGAGTACATAGAAGTAACCCACGAACAAGATAGCCACAAACACAGCCATCTCTACGAGGTTGAATAACATCATGGATTTGTCCCATGATTTATACATCACAGCCCATGGATACAGGAATATTGTTTCTATATCGAACACGATGAATAACATCGCGACGAGAAAGAAGTGTACCGGGAAGCGTTCACGGGCATTGCCCACCGGAGTAACGCCGCATTCATATGGTTCTGTCTTTGTATGCGTTGCTCGTTTGGGGCCGAAAATGAAGGAGAATACTACGAGTACTACCGATATTGCCAGCGATAGTACAATCATGGTCAGGATGGGTATATATGAATTGAGCATAAGCTCGTTAACCTCTGCCTTAGTTGTAGCAATGACGCCTACCTAATAATACCTGATTCACACCTTCATCAGCAATTTTAGGTATGGCTACGTTTTTTCGAATATTAGCTTTTAAACATAGAATTATACACGATAGTGCACGCTTAGTGAACGAGTGATGCCTGTTGAACGCATGTTATATATCGGTTTTAAGCAAGCGAGCTATCCAGACATCGGTCCTGCTGTCCACAGGGAAAGCAGCCAGTATCATGTCTTCTTGTCCATCTCCATGGTATGCGGTTAACTCGGAGCCAAAATCTGCAGGTAATCCCCGCTTTTTAAGCACAATACTTCTAACCGAGTGATGCTTGATATACCGCATCAGTTCTTTCCGATGGTATTTAAAGCAGTCAACCACCTGATAGTGTTTTGCGAACGCAGAAGGAATCAGCTCATCGGAGCTGAGGTAGCCACAGCCAGATGAAACTCTCCAAGCAGACAGCGCACTAGCCAGTTGAGGAAGCATATCTGCCGCTAATATCGACGGTGACGGATCAATCAAATACCTACCAAGTTCCCTCACAGCAGGCAAGCCGCAATCAAACGACAGCATGTCACTTCCCGATGTTAGGTTCACCGCCAATTTCGTACCACGACCATCAATATCCCTGCCGCAGCAGATCAACGCCTCCCTGCATTCCCCATTCCACTCGATATACCGAATCTGACGGCTAGCCATCAATGCGGGATCGGGTTTGAGCATGGGTGAGGCTTTGATCACGATACGATCAATATCATTTTCAAGGTTTAGATAGAAATCCAAAGGAGGAGACCACATGCTTGGATCGAGAAGCCTACCGCTCTCATTACGCCTCATAGGGTCTGCAAAGAGGTTATGTGCATGTTCCAGGTGGCATTGCATCACATCGCCTTTCACCACAGCAACATGTTGTGATAATCCAATGATTTCTGAGTTCAGGCGCGTATAGAGACAATGGACAGGGTCTAAATCAATACTGAGCATGTTGTGTGCGTTGCTGGCAATAGCCAACGTATCCATTCCGATGCCGCATCCAGCATCAACAACAAAAGACCCAGGTGGAAATAGAGTGGCATGGTATTTCGCAAGAGCGGAGCAACTGCTTTGTTCTAAAGCAGCCTTTGTATAGAACAGGCGATCCGCCATCGGAATATCAGTTGGAGCTTTCTCACGGGCTGCAAGCAACTCAATGGCTGCTTGACACATCATCGGATTGTGTTTGCCATGAAGCCAAAAAGCACGTCGCTGAGGGGGTATACCTGCGGCGGCCAAATCATCAGCTATCGCACTCAGCTCGTAGGCTTGCGATCGATTAAGTGGGTATGTATGCATATACTAGAACGAAGGAGCCGAACATATATAATCCGGCTCCTTTATATGTTGGAAGTCAGCAGATTTTAAGATCAGCCTGGTTTGGCGTTAGGAAACATCGCACGCTCAGATGTTTCTAACATCACACCAGTTGTCTGAAGCCATGCAATAGCTCGCTGCAGCTCAGAGGTATCCCCCTGAAGTTCAACAACCAACGATCCGCCAGCTTCGGTAAAGTTGGCTTTCAACAGATTCACCGCAACCGAAAAGTCCTTGCCCAACTTCCACAAGATAGGTTCGGCAATCTGCTCTGCTGTAGCCGTTATAGTTAGGTTTAGTTTGTTCATTTTAGACATCGCTCTCCTAACTTATATTACCGCATCAGTTATGTTTCTAAAATGAAATTGACAACAATAAGCCATCTCCTTGCGTGTAACTTAAGTACGGCCACAAACCTGTCAAGAATTTACTGCTGTGTGACACTTTCAGATAGTCGGTAATGTTTCTTTATACATCGCACATTCGATAAACCACACCCAACCTATATAGTCATGTGAGCAGCCTGCGAAATCATGCTGCCACCATATACATCGTTTAATGCTGTTTTTCCGATATCATCATTGTGATATGATATATTCGTCTGATTCAATCGCACATAAGCGTATAAAGTTATTGTTTAGCGTGCACGCTTAGAGTTCTATTCACTAAATGGGAGTCGCGAGTTTCATGAGCAAGTACATCACCTGGATTTTCTGGGGACTAGTCGCCATTATCTCGATAATCTGGTTCTCTTATGTAAAAATTACGGGAAACCGCTTGATGGCGGATATGGTCGGTACCGATACTCAAAAGCAGATTTCAGCAGCTAAAGTCGTTATTACCTGGGAGACGTTCTATGACATCGTTCAACAGCGTACTGACGGCGAACGTATCCAGTGCGCTAAGGGTTTAGCTGCAGCCGATACTGATGCCGCTGTCGCTGCTTTAGTCGGACTGCTCCGCGAACCAGAGCCTAAGGTAAGAGAGGCTATGGTTGCTATTCTTCAGCAGGCAGCTCCTAAACATCAGCAAGCTGTGTTAGACGGTCTGAAGAATCCCGATATTAACGTACGCAGCAGCTGCACTATCGTAGCTAGCAAACTAGGTACTCCTGCTATCGATGGGCTTGTTCTTGTTCTTAAAGATATTACCGGACAGGGATCGGCAAACCAAGCGCTGGCAAAGATAGGGCCGCAAGTATTGCCGAAGGTTCTGCCGCTGCTTAAGGAAGATTCCGATGTTAATGTGTTTGCCACTACAGATTTTTACCGAAACGGTGCAGCCGACCTACTTGGTAAACTAGCCGATAAGAGAGCCACAAAGCCGCTGATGGACACTTTGGTTAAGTATCCATCGACCCGCCCAGTGGTTATCAGCGCATTAGCAAACATCGTTGATCCTGTAGCAGAGAGTATCTACACAACATGTGTGAACACAGAGACTGATGCTGCTGAACTTCGAGCACAGTGCGCGGAAACCTTGGGCAAGCTAGCTACACCCACCGCATTAGCTCAGTTGGAGAAATCCATACAAAGCGATGATATGCTCGTTCGCGAAGGTGCAGCAGTCGGTTTCTCACATGCTGGTCCCGTCGCATTACCGATATTGCAGCGCGTTTGGAGTGTTGGCAATAGCGATACTAAAGAAGCAGTCATCTCCGCGATGGGCGGAATGAGGAATGTTGCGGTCGTTCCATTACTGTCAGCCATTCTAAAGTCAGCACCAGTAAACTATCGAGTGCTTGCTGCTCAGTCGTTGGGCATCTCCGCACAGCCTTCAGCAGTTCCTGTGCTCATGGCCACATTGAACGATCCTGATGGTTCTGTTTCATATATGGCAGGACAGTCGTTGACGTTAATTGGTCAGCCAGCAGTTCCGGCATTGGTTTCTGCTTTGTCTAGCCCTAATCAAACGGTGGCTTATCTTGCCAGCGAAGCAGTATCAAGAATACCAGGAGTTGATGTCAAGACCATTGCACAAGCAGCCACTAAGCCTGGCCCACAAATGGTATGGGCAATTCGTTCGCTGTCTAATGTAGGCAATGCAGATGCGTCACGAATACTGCATGAATTACAATCCAGCAATAAGGTGCCAACTAACCTTAAGTGGGTACTTTCCGAAGCGATTATGAAAATCTAGCTAGTAAATCACCCATGGGAGACAGGTTTTACCTGTCTCCCCTTTTTTATGATGACGAAACAAATTGTTGTTGCCCCGATTAATGATAAAGAGATACCCTTGGTTGCAGAGATATATGCAGAAGGGTTTGCACCCAAGTTCGCCTGGACAGGCTCAAAACCATCCATCGTAAAACAACTCTTTATAGACCTCATTACAGATAAAGCTATCTCACCAGATGATGTCATCGTCGCTCATGTTGACGGTGTCCCCGCAGGCATGATGATCCTAAATACCCGAACGGAAGTTCCCCCGCCGATGTTGTGGTTCACAGCATGGCGGTATGCCCATCTCGAGCGAAATCTATGGCTGCGAATCGGACTGGCGATGATGGTTCAGGTGGCCACCACACATTGGCCGCGCAAAGACGATGTGTATATCAGCTCGCTTTGTGTTCACACCAAATACAGAAACATGGGCGCGGCGAAAGCACTGTTGACTTATGCTATAAGCAAAGGCATGGAGTTAGGACGCAGGTTGCTGCGACTTGATGTACTGCCATCTAACAAAGTCGCATTGCACGTCTACAACGGTATGGGGATGATTCAAACTAACGCAGTCAAACTGGATTACTTTGCTCGATTGAGCACTGGTGAGAACAGAATTCTACAGATGGCAAAAGTCATCTCACCGCCAAGACAACCAGTCGCATAACCACTCGGATATTGGCGCCAAGATCCTCTTTCTCCCCGTTTCATACACTGCGCGTGTCACCACGGGCGTCGGTAAAAACCTCATTGTCACCAGCAGATGATGTGGGATATCTATTCCCAACAAGCGTCGTGCATGGTTGCCCAAAACATACACAGATCGGCATAAGCCCAGCTCATATGACTTAATGATCAACCTAACCCAATCATCCACATGCCACACCTCCACACCACCAGCCATTAGGCTCATAGGGGCATCAGCATGTCCAGAGAAACAGTATTCGGCTCCAAGCGCAGCCACAGCAATGTCCGGCGGCAGCCGCAGACTGCCATCGTGACAGGTCTCGATATTGGCGATAACCAGACGGCGATTTCGTACGCCAGGTATCCCGCGCCACATGCGGATCATGTTGTCGCCTTTCGTAAACTCCCAAACCCAAGGCTTATAGACAGCTCGGTTTGGCTGAAACACCCATTCATTCGATTGAAGTGTCTCAAACACTTTGCTTACATCATCACTCAGCATCAGCACATTTGCTACCCAATGTTCGGAAAAAGGCAGCCTACTATACTCATGATCTGCAAAAATGGCCACACTCGCGCCGTTGCGTCGAAGCACATCTGCAGCCTCAAGGGTATGCTGTGTCAGTGGTCGAAGCAATTCTGACCAGTTCTGGTGACGGACGAACCTTTGGCAGTACAATACAGCCTGTTCAAAATGAGCAGGAACCTGCCCTGGTCCAAACAACGACATGTTAGTAGTATTCTCCTAGAGGGGCATTCGATTCGATCATGCCTGTTGAGCTCACAAACAATCGGCCAAGCCGTATCGCAGCGATATCCTGCATGTCGGTATATGGGCTCATAAGTTGGATATATCGCTCGTTAAAGTTAATCTTTTCACAAATGGCTAGCGAACGGCATATACCTTGGCCGTTAATCAAGCCGCATACCAACTGTTCAAAACAACATAACCTTGTCTGCTTAACCGAACAGTTACCCCAACTTCCAGACAGCCGGCCAACATCATGCACAACATCATTCGACCGTATGACGGCATATATTCGCTCATCTATCCGCTCAGCCCACACCACTATTTGCCCAAGTGTAGATGAAAGCTCGGCAATCTGAGCGTTTGTGAACGCTTCTCCGCTAAATAACCAACTGCCCTCCACAGGCAGATCATCCCATGCACACCGCACCCGCTGCATTGACGCCAGGTGCCGCAGCAGACGTTTCTGTCGATGTTCCACACGAGTCTGGTGGTTTTTCGCCATAGCTTCCTGCGGCCGGGGCAGCCGTATGATTTTTACGGGGCGTCTTTCCAGCGACTGCAGGATAGGCTCAATCTCACGGTCGACTTGGATAGCCAGAATATAATCGGGCTTCAGCGCTTCATAATAGCTTATCCACAACCTGCGAGCTACTCCGCCCTTAACTAATCCATGACCATCAATAACACAGCTCATATCGCTTGGTATCACCGGCAGCATCGGCAACAGAGCGGTCATTGTCTCCATACCTAAACCACCAGGGGTTAACGCGCCTACAAATCCCAAAGCAAGCGGTTTAGCAAATCCTAGCTGCTGTCCAATATGGTCTAGAACCCCTAGCCCCATCGTAGTGGGCGGACCAACCTCACTCTGCCCAAGGTCAAGATCCAAAACGGCAACCTGCGGCTGATGCTCTAATATGCGTTGAACAAGCAGCTTGGTGAGCGTAGATTTACCCGAATCCACTTGCCCCATCACCATGACACGACATGGTTTCGCAGCACACCGTTGTATCGCCTCTTCCCAATCTGTCGTATTAAAAGTTGTCGTCATGTATGGTGTCACAGATACTCCCAACCTTATTCATCTACACTCTATTTTACCAATCCATGAAGCACGGCCACTGTCAACTGTGCTAAAGTTATATTGACGGCTTAAGGTGAGCGTCATATGAAAGACTAGGTGCAGATATCCAACTTATGCGAAAGCTTAAAACTGATCAACTATACGTTACCGATTACCACATTCACACCTTCCGATCTCATGACGGACGAGCAACCATGGCGGAACAGTGCACCATGGCTGCGTCGATGGGCCTGGATGAGATTGGATTTGCGGAACACAAGGACTTTGACCCTAACGACCCTGTAGTTAACCACTTTGACCCTATCGCATATACAGCAGATATTGATATGGCCAGAACCAGCTTCGAAGGTCGGTTAAAAATCAGGCACGGCATTGAACTGGATTTTCAACAGTGGTTTGTCGATGACCTGCACAGATGGCTGATTCAACACGCATTTGATTATGTGATATCATCTGTGCACCATATCGATGGCAGAATGCTGATGACACCTGAATACCTGGAGGTCTACCCGACGGAGCAAGAAGCATACACCGCGTATCACACCGCTGTGCTTAACTCTATTCAATCGGGAGCACTTGATATTGTGGGACATCTTGGTTATGCCCAAAAGCGCGGCACAGGCCTATTTGGTGAGTTCCGTGTTGGCTCATACAAAGATCAACTAGCCGAAATCTTCAGTCTGATGGTAGATAACCATATCGCCCTGGAAGTGAACACCGCAGGTTTATATCAGCCTGCCGCAGTGACTTATCCAGACTGGACGGTTCTCGAACTCTACTATGACCTCGGCGGCCGCCTAGTCACGCTTGGATCCGATGCACATCATCCCAGCAGGATCGCTGCCCGAATGCAGGAAGTGAGTTTGATGCTGTATCAAATTGGTTTTCGTGAAATACAGACTTACGAACAGCGTCAGCCTATCGCAAAACCAATAGTGGATTAGTTTTACTGCGTGTTGATGCGGTATTGATCGAGGATATCAGACCATGCCACATCGCCGTCACTAGATAACACGCCGGCGACTGCCTCTCGAGCCAGCGATATGGATATCATTGGCAGGATTTTTTTACAGGGAATGATGCAAGCATCGGGCAGGCATAAATCGCTGTAGCCCAGCCCTAGGTATATGCCAAATACTGAAGGATCTATATAACCGGTAACTCCCATACGTGTTAGCAGGTTCAAACGGGCAATGCGATTTTGCTGATAACATAGCCCGGCACATTGTTTATCAAGCATACCCACGGGTGGTAATTCCACCCATAAACTGTTAGCCTCACCAAAGTCGTCCACAAGCTCATCACCAGGCTGCCAACACATCCCCGTTAATAATGGTCGGCTGAGCGATATTCCATCCGCTAGTTCGTTCTTGTCGGACATCACAGCTTCCATAGAACGGTAATTATCTATGGTGATGGAATGATCTCCATATACAGCAGTGACGGTAAGCTCTTCGCTTAACCGCAAAATACCTTTTAACGCATCGGCGTTGATACTAGACGGCATCTTTATTGCAACAGCTCTTCCGCCAAGGTAATCAATGAGTAGCTCTACCCACTTTACATTGCTCAGCCGATCAGTCACCCAAGCACCATCTAGAAAGGCACCATCGGCACCAGCGTCAGACGAAATGGAAATGTCGCAGTCGGCGTTGAGGTGTGAGAATATCCGAACGGTTTGACCATCAAGGCTCTGCACGACATCCGTCCCGTCCTCGAGCCGATACCGACCACTACTGCGATACCGCATAGTTTTTTGAAACTTCGAAATTAACTCCAGTGACGGATTGACAACGACCAACCCGCGGTAGCCCTCAACAATAACCACATCACCATTTTGAATAGAGGTCGTTGCATCACCGACCTGAGATACAATCGGCACTGATGGATGTCCTACCGTAACATCATCACTGCTGTATTCGGCGACAACGGCCTGTATAGCATGGTTGAAAGGCAATAGCCGCTCAGCCATCGCAGCATCAGTTGTGATTACTACAAAGCCATCTTCAACCTTACCCGATTGCACATCCGCAGTAAGCTGGATCAGTTGATTTGCATCGTCAACCACCAGTGCAACACCGACCACAACACCGGCACTGCGACATAGCCCAGCTCTTACAAACATGGCCTAGTTATCATCCTCTTCAATAATGACCATGGTGCCTCCCTGTGTGGCTTTAATCCATTCATTGCCCTTTTTCAATCCTAGGGTCATGCTTGGTACATGCAGTTCTTGACCTTTCTCATCAACGGCATGCACATTGCCCACAAGCTCCATCTCTTCGGCATTGACATCATATACTGCCCTATCGGCGGTAAGCGTTCTCGTGCCTTCTGTTATCTTTTGGACGATCTTCAGGTTTCCGGTCAATGTTACAATTTTCGTGCCGTATAGCACATCAGCTTTGTCGCATGTGATCACAGCGGGCTTTTCGCGCTCGCTGGCGATGCTCATGGACTTGTCACCCGTGCTGCTGCCCTCAGATGCGGGTGCAGCTTGAGTTGGGCTAGCATCTGCCGCAGTGGGTTTTGTGTTGATGACTACATGACCAGTTATAACCGCATGTCGCGGCTTAATCTCAATAAACGCCTTATCACCAGTGGCCGAGTATTTCACATCGTCCATTTGAAGATGCCCGGTCGCTTGAACTGTATTAGTGGCGATATCCTGCACAGCCTGATCGGCCACAAACTTAGTGTCACCATCCACCACAGAGAGCCCTAGTCCCTTTCGAGTTTTGCCTTGCAGCTCCTCGAAGGACTTAAAGGATACAGTAACATATCGGCTTTTCTTGGTTTTAGTATTAGCAACAGCCAGGTTTGGTGATGCTTGAGCAAGCATCATAATACGGCCGTCCTTCACTGTGGTGTTCATTGTGTTCAGATTGAATACAACGTGTTTGAAGTCGACATCGGTATTTTCATACCGACCCTTACACCCTTTGGGTAACTCCAGTCGGCCGTAGAGTTCATTGTAGTTCGCCACAGGAGATATCAGCGTGCCTGTGCTCTGCGACAATGAGACCTGCTGCATCTGCATTTCGCGTTGAAAGCGGTTATATAACGCACTATCAGCTCGGAATTTCAGCTTCAGCTGCTTGTTGCCGGGAAGGCGTATATAGCCATCATGAAGTTTGCTAACTGTCCAGCTGCCGAAATCCCGGTCCATACGGATGCTAGCAGCACTAAACTGCCAATCAACCTGCATCAGTTTACGAGAACGGACAGTCGCTTGGTCGCATGTTAGTACGGCGTTATTCATCCCAGCGTCCGCATATTGTTGACTATAGTGCGATATGGGGTCATAACGCTCTAGAGCACGGATCCCCATGTAGCTCAACGCTATAGCTGCAGTAACCCCGATATATGCAACAGCCGTGACACCATGTTCGCGAATCCAAGAACTGCCTGACATAACCTCTCCCATTGTGAGTTGCGTATGGCCCTTTTGTGCTTCCGATTCTATTATGCGTTATTCAGACCATGGTGGAGACGGCGGATCGTCGGAGATATCATCTTCGAACCGCAGGTCACCCACAGTATTGGTGGTATCTTTGACAAGCACGCTGTCAAGCACAATGGCTCTTTTTGTGTATCCTGTGGCAGCTATGGTAATGCTGCTAAACCAAGCAGGAGCCTGCTCAAACGTAAATGTGCCGTCAGAACCAGTCGTCACTGAAAAGTTTCCTATAGAGACCTGTGCTCCAGATATGACTTCCGATTTAGAGTTCACGACCCGGCCTGTTACCTTACAGATGCCCGAGCTGCTGCCCACATAAACCTTGCCGATATATAGCTCGCCAGTTGGCAGTTTGGTATTAGGGGTTGCAGTGAGCGGGAAGTCATTCACCGTGCTGCCTTGAGTGAAAGTGCCTTTCACCGCAGTGCGCGGCACCGTCATCATGAAGTTATATAACTCACTTGATGTGTTGGCCTTCGGAGGGCTCACCGTTTGAACGCTCACACCGTTGACGGTAACGACTGTGCCTGCATCCGCCAATGCATCGCTTTGTTGATATGCTAACCCATAGACCACGACAGTATCATCAGAGCTGCTGCCGCCCCCGCCGCCTCCACCGCCGCAGCCAGATAAGGTTAATATCAATGCAGCTGCGCCGAGCCATGCCTTCCCAATTCGGTTCACCATACTATACACCACCCTAATTTTGGTAACTGAGTAACAGGCTCGCACAGCCCTTTGAATCAGTCTTTATCGTCACAGGCATACCGCCAGACAACAAGAATGTTGTGAATGACTTAGTATCATTAACTACAAGTCTGCCAGTTCCAGGGAAGTTCCCTCGATCAAGCATGGATATCTTTACATACGATTTACTCGGTGCACCCGATAAGGATATCTTCCACTGGGTCTTTTTAGCTGTCGGCCGAATGTCCTGCAGCAACGGTTGACTGCCAGTGAACTGAACCGCTAGTCCCGAGGGGTCAGACATGCTGTATTCCGCATCAAACGCATTATCAAAACCGGTTGTTGCCGCTTTGTTCTGACCAAACCATAACTTCGCGTTCTGATTATTGACCTGCATCTGGATACCGCATTTCCATCCAGCATTGGCAGATGCCAGCATCTTCGATGCCGACCGTGACGACACAGATTGGGCGCTCACACTGCTGTCAATAGCGGGAATGATAAAGGTCAATCCTTCCGACTGCTTCACGCGAACCCAGTATCCTACCCAAGGAGAAAGAGTTCCGCCAGATAACACCGGAACATACCCAGCATCATACTTAATGAAGCTATTACCTACTACGCCGTTTGTCACAGCAGCATCAAACCCTATCGGTGTTCCATCTTGTACCTGCACCATGATATCGCTGACCGAAACAGTTCTATCTACGGGAAGGCCGATCATATTCCAGCCATACACTGTAGAGAACCGCGATTCCCGATCCATAGGTGTGCTGTAACCTGTTAGGCTTGACACAAAGCTATTGCTGGTCTTCATCCAGAAAGCCCTGCCAGGAGCAAAACTGTCTATCGATGGATAGTATGAATATGCCTTGTTGGGTTGTATCCACCTGGCAAGCTGCAGAGCCGATGCGTTTACCCCTAATACAGCGGCGTTATCTGTCTCACGGAAGCTCATCGGTATGGAAATCATCTGTATACCGCTTGCAAAGCCATGATTTGCTGTTGTCGTTTGATCATTAAGGTTTATGTATAGAACACCCTCGGTGTAGCCAAGATTAACCTGTCTTGTATACAGCAGGTTGCCTGAGTTGTCCTTGATCTTTACAGTATATGCACGCGGAGTGTTGAAACTTCCTGATGGAAGCTGCAAGCCAAAACTACCCCTCACAATAGATCCGACAGCGGTGCCTACTGCACTGCTAACCTCCACACTGCCGGTTGTTAAGCCATCAACCACACCATACATTGTGTTTGGTTGAGCAGTGCTGCCCGATTGACCAAACGCGTATGGCAGTTCCAGCGATTCCATTCCGGTCGGCAGCACGATGCGCACACGCTGCGCACCACCAAGGAAGTCATTGTTGAAATTGGGGCTAAAAGCACCCTCACCTTGATATAACTCCACAGACTCATACTGAGCACCGGGGTATATCCGCACTTCTTCATAATCGTAATACTGAGGGTAACAATATCCGCTGATGGGTTGTTCGTCGCCATCCACTGAGGTGTTTACATATATGAGGTCGATAAATACCGAGCTGTCTGTGCCAGACGATGTGCGTATCGGCACACAGTATGCGTAGAGCTTACGTCCTACATGAATGCTGTTATCGAGTATATACTGCTTCTCAAACCAAGTATCAATAGGCGCAGCTTCTATTGTTGGCAGAACCTGCCGCAGCACAGTGCGTAACGCAGGTATGTTGCCTGCGATAGCGGCCCCTCCAGCATTTTTATATGCTGACATAAAGTTCTTGAAGAACAGTGGATCTTCAATATACGCCTTCATCCACACTGAACCCGACATCATATACCGAGGCAGCCAGATCCCGCCGATTGTGCCCGATTCAATAGCTTCCGCGTTCTGCGATTTTGGCACAAAGGTGTTATTGCTCAGGGCTGGTTGGTTTAGTAGGTCGTAGAATGGCAAAGCATGGTAGTTGCTCTCGCGCCGCAGAGCGTCTATCACCGAAGTTCCCCGATTTAGCGCCTGCGCCACACGCGGAGCAGCTATCTGACCGACCGCACGTGCAAAGCCCTCTTCCCAGGCATCGTAGGCAAACATATCAGAGCCACGCATGGCATGTGCCACCAGGTGCGTGAGGTTTGCGATCACGGAGACTTCGCTGTTGTATACAGGGAAATAAAACCTGCCTGCAGAAACATCGTAGATGCCGCCTGCAACGGCATTTCGGTCCGATATCTCGGCATCATAGTTCACTATGGTGATCACAGAGCCGTTGAGCGGTTCACCGCATACTGAGCTCAGCTCCACTACTGCTTGATCTGCAACTTGTTTAATGAACGCAGCCTGATCAGCAGTCCACGCACCGGTTCCTGTAGTCGGTACCACAAAACTGATGCTGCCACTGCGTGTTGTGCTAGCTCGAACGTACTTACCATTTGCCTTATGTATCACTAATGTGTCGATACCAAGAGGCTGATTACCCGGAACTAGCCCTGCTTTGCGCATCTTTGCAGTCACCGGAACAGCGGATCTGACCAGGCTCTTTTGATATGCCTGCACTTCCGATATGCCATTCGATGATCGACCATCATTCAATACATATGCAGTCGGTTTGGCATCCGTAACGGATTTATATGGTAAGTCCGACCGATTACTCTGAGCATTAACACTTAGCCCAGTGAGTGTAATAGCCAGTGTCATCAAGGCTATCCCGAGGTTTCTATGATAAGTTCTCAAACGGTATACCTCATGCAGTATCAGCACATATTCGCGCCGTGTAAAACAAACACTATTATTGTACATGCACAGCGCTCTGATAATATACGACGCTAATAATGCCCCGCCCGTTACAAACTAGCTTACCTGTGCAATTCAACCCATCATGGCAGTCGATTATTGGCCTTTGTCTCGGTTCTATGTCACAATTAACATGCATATAATATTTGGATTACCCGAATATTACCCAAGTGCACTGATGCACAAACGCCCTAGGAGGTATCCATGGCACGCATTTTGGTTGCAGACCCAATTGCTGAAGCCGGTATAGACGCACTTCGCCCAGCCGGTGAAGTCCACGTCCGTACGGGCTTAGCCCCTGAAGAACTGAAACAGATAATTCCCGACTTTGACGCGTTAATAGTACGATCTCAAACCCAAGTTACTGCTGACATCCTGGAAGCAGCAACTAATATGAAAATAATCGGCCGCGCTGGAGTTGGCGTAGACAATATCGATGTCCCCGTTGCTACTAAACGAGGTATCATCGTCGTAAACTCTCCAAGTGGAAACACAATTGCCGCATGTGAGCTCGCTTTTGCACTCATGATGGCGTCAGCACGTAATATTCCTCAAGCTCACATTTCCACCTCCGCTGGTGAATGGAAACGCAGCAAATTCGTAGGCTCCGAACTTAATCGTAAGACGTTAGGTATCGTTGGCTTAGGCAAGATCGGAACAGAGTTGGGACGCAGAGCACGTGCCTTTGGCATGACTGTTCTTGCATTTGACCCATACACCCCTGCCGATGTTGCTCAGCACTATGGCATCGTGTTGACTGAACTCGACGAATTACTAAAGGCTGCCGATTTCGTGAGTATCCATACTCCACTAAATGACAGCACCCGCAACCTTATCGATTCTAAGAAACTATCTATGATGAAACCAACAGCACACCTCATAAACTGTGCTCGCGGCGGTGTCATCAATGAGCAGGATCTTGCCGATGCGTTAAATGATGGCCGCATTAAGTCGGCAGCAGTTGACGTGTATACCAGTGAGCCTGTGAAAGCAGACAACCCACTGCTTAAGGCTAAGAACTGCATCCTGACTCCTCACCTTGGCGCATCAACCGTTGAAGCCCAGGTGAACGTAGCCATTGATGTGGCAGAACAGATCGCAGAAGTGCTGCAAGGCGGTTCAGCCCGCAGTGCAGTAAACCTTCCTGCAGTCGATTCTGAAGCGCTTAAGAAGCTCGCACCAGTTATTTATCTTGCAGAACAGATGGGTAAACTGCTGACGCAGCTCAATACAGGTGCCGTGACTAAGGTTGATGTGAAGTTTACCGCGGACTTTACCGATAAACCAACCGACCTTATCGTCCGAAGCGCCATTTCTGGTTTGCTTCGGCCTCAGCTTAGCCATCCGGTGAACCCAGTTAATGCCTTCCTGATCGCGAAAAACCGCGGTATGAACATTAACACCACCATCGAGAGCCAAGCTTCCGAAAACAACTATCCAAGCGCTCTCACCATCTCTGCTGAGATCGACGGAAAAGTGACCACCATCACTGGTGCAATGACCGAGCAAGGTCCGCGCATCCTTGATGTAAATGGCTTCAAAGTGGACATCGTTCCAGAAGGTCATATGATCTTCACGATGCACACCGACAAGCCAGGTGTCATCGGCCGTGTTGGTACACTACTCGGCACCCGCGGTGTGAATATATCTGGTATGAACTTAGGCAGAGCAGTTCCTCGCGGAACCGCACTGATGGTTCTTATGATAGATTCACCGCTTGACGACGCACTGCTGCAAGAGTTCCGCTCACTAGACGGTTTGGAACTGGCGCAGGTCGCCAGTTTATAGTCGCTGGTTAATGCGTAAGTCACAGCCGACAGATACGGGGGCATCTTCAGAGATGCCCTCTCTTTCTTTCTGGTTAGCCATTTTATGCATGCTCACAGCGGTGCTGCAAATCTGTTTGGCGTTTCACACGCCTGTAGGTCAGAATGGCTTATTCCACACCCCTGATGAAGGCGCTCACCTTCAATATGTTCAATATGTAGCAGAACACAGCACTACGCCCAAGTTCGAAGGCTACAGTGGAGTTGGTGGTTACGAAGCTCACCAACCACCTGCATATTATGTAGCGGCTGGATTCTTATATCGAGCCATCAGCAGCCACACCGATTCTCCTGCACGTTTTGTTCGGCTTCTGTCCATAATAAGCGGAATTCTGGGTATGTTGGCTGTATATCGAACGGGTCGGTGGCTGGTTAATTCGCAAACCATGTGCCTGGCTGCCGCTGCATTCTATGGGCTGCTGCCCATGAACTTGTTTATCAACAGTGCTGTCACTAATGACCCTTTAGCAAACCTTATGTTCACACTATGTGTCATGGAAGTTGCACAGATATATGCACAGCGTGAAATGAAGCCATGGCCGTTAGGTCGTCTTGGTATCTGGTTAGGCATCGGTCTGCTCACAAAGATGAACTTCGTCACCGCTGTTGGTTTTGTGATATTCGCAATATTGATAGCACCAGGTTACGACCGCAGAGCCAAAACCATCATGGCGTCAGTCAGTCTGTTTATCGGCTTAGGATTGGCGTTGCCCTATTGGATATCCACTATCCGTTCACACCCTAACGATCCGCTGCTGCTAAACTCTTTCGAGCAAACATTCCGAACCACAGCACTTGCAGATCAAGTGGCTCAAAAAGTGGGTGGCATGGTTGCCTATATTCACCTTGTTGCGGACTGGACCTTCCGCTCTTTCTGGTTTGCATACGGAACACCAGAAACCATGAAAGTGGGAGCGCCAGGTTTCTGGCCCGATGGCATATACAACGTACTGCTAGCCTTA
>CAZFLA010000074.1:12585-16600 GCA_964519405.1 uncultured bacterium | reverse complement strand
CTGTGCCATCGTGAAATATATGTCCATCGGAGGTATGAATAAATGTAAAGTCGGTTACTCGTTCTCTGTTTTTCATGATATTGTTATAGGCTATGGGATGCTATCTGATAGCTTTTAGCGTGATATAGTCGAGACCTACCATATAAGCCTTTATAGCCTTCTCGTTCGCTCCTTTGATTTCAATGGATAATGTGTGTTGACCTTTTGCGAGAAACTGTTTTCCGCAATCAATTTGTCCTGTTGGCATCACACCGTCATGGAATAAGTCCATTGGTTGGTTCAATGGCTTATTGTCGAGATATAACTGAACTTCGGCATAGTCAATAGCTTTCGTTAACTGCATGCTAATTTGGTATTTGCCAGGTTTCTCAACAGGCACCGCCAATTGAAGCCTATCACCCGGTGATGCTCCTGTCCACCAAAGCTGGTTCATACCACTCCACTTACCGGAATAAGTGCCCATCGGTTGGGGTGATGTCTGGCCTCCAGATACTGAAAGCACTTGCATTGTTTCGGCTTCAACAGCACCAGCGACAGTATATGGCTCGAAGTGGTAGTATCCAGTTCGCTCCTTTAATGGATAAAGAGTATAGGCATCCTTCCCATCAGCCGATAAATACCAGTATGTTACGCATGAATATAGAGTTGGACGATCATTCGCGTAGTATTTCTCTATATCGGCTTCATAACTGTTTTGAAATGGAATATTGTCCGTAATGTGCCATCGGTTGACAGAAATATTGCCGGCATTGGATTGCTCATTTAGGGTTTGGTTATGGTAAGCATGCTGGAATAGGGTGGGGTTGCACCAGGCATATCCGAAGTAGTCTTCTGAACCTGTACCAAACGTTGATGGGAATTTCTCACCATCTACCCAAAACTTCTCATCGCCTTCACCCCACCAGCCACCGCCAGGATTGTATACATTAAGGCATACGCCCACAAATCGCCCTGTGCCTGTTGTTTTCAATATCGGCCAGTCGATTGCCCGTTCTGGCTCCGATGGCAGGAATGCATCTCGGTGCCATTTCGCATGAAATCGACCATACTGCGACAATGGCTGCTGAAGGGGTTCAGTGACCACTTGAAGATTGACACTAACTGGCTTGGATCCATCATTAGTGAACCTGAGTGTTGCGTTCTTAACGAAGGGCATATACCACTGCGAATACATATTTGTGCTGGTAACACCTAAGGGCAGTGATGCGTATTTGTTTAGTCCCGGTGCACTGCCGAAAAAGTCGCCGATGGGGCACCACACACTGGGTGATTGCTCATCATCCCACGCTATTAACATCGTTACCTCGCGTAGCTCCGCGGCAGTAAAGTTGGTTCCTAGCTTCAATGAACATATGGCTTGTGATCCAGATAACTTAAGTGCAGTGACGCTTTTGTGAGCAGGAATGGTGACATTTACAGACTTTGTGTTGCGCGCTGAGCCATAGTTGGCTGCTAGTTCCCCAAGGTTGTGTCGGATTGAGTAGTCAGCAGCGGTCAAATCAACGCGATAGCTCGATAAAAGCTCCCTGCTGAAAGTAGGAAGCTCAGCCTCCTTCGGGTATGTCGTGTATGTGAAGTGGTAGTAAGCTCCCCAGTCGGGATCGGCTACGATTTTGCATGACTTGTTGAATGGGATGGGTATATAGTTATTCCAACCAAGCGCCGCTTCATGCACCAAACCCGGGTAATTGAAGGGCAGGCGTTTGGAGTTGAAGTAATCAACAAATGGCATGTCCAGAACCGGAGTGTCACTGCCATCAAGGTATATGGCAACATGACCCGTAGAGGGTGCTGCAGACCATATCCGCCAGATAACACCTGGCCCGTTCATTTCGGCCAGTACCTGTTTGTTGCCCTCAGTGCGTATGATGCCAGCATTGTCGCCATTTGCATCCCAAGCTACGTATTTACCTGACTTGGCGTCGTAGACACTGGATCTGTCCCAGCTGCTCCATTGTTGGCATTTTTCTCCAGGCAACGGCAGCACAGCGAGGCTTTTCAAGTCGGTTAACTTATCGATAAGCTGGCGATATGTATAACTATCGGCATTAGAACTGCTGCATAATAATGCAAGCAAGGCGGCTGCATATAAATGTAATTTCATGTATAGCTCCCCGAAGTGGACGTATGTGTTTAAGATTTCTGAACTAACTTGATATTACGCCAGATACCTCCGGCACCTACCGTGTTCTTTACTTTCACAGCGATCACGTTTAGTTGTCCTGATTTGATGTATTTGGTGACATCAATCAGAAATGTCTCTTTGAACCCGATTTCGGGTGCAATATCATGTTTACCGGCGTATTTTCCGTTGATGTAAACATAAGCAGCTTCATCAACTGCGCCAAATGCAAGATAGACTTTTGCTTTACCTGTTATTGGTGGAGCTTGATACTTCACCCGATACCATGCGTATCCCAGATGATTAGGGTATCCTTGTTGATCCCATATGTCACAAATGTTGATTGTGGGCCATATCGTGTCATCGAACTCGCTTTTAGTAAGGCCGGATTTTTCACCCTTGTTATCACTATCCGGCATGAATCGCCAGACCTGCGGCAGATTACCGAGGTCTTTGTAAGTCGACCATAATGATGCAAACACCTTGCTGTCATCTGTCTCACCTAAGTCCTTGACGGTAACCGATATTTTGGTTGGCATCGGACGTTCGGAAGGAACAGAAACAATACCTGACTTGGCACGATAAAGCGATTCGATGTATGCTGCGGGGATTGGTGGTGTTTGAATGACACCCGACGCGTCATATACCATGATCGTTCGATCCCACACATTCAGCGATTCCGCCCACATCCAAACATACTCATCGGAATACAGTAAAGCATTATTCCCAGCATATGCCGCCTCGTCAGGCAGGTAATAGTTATTCATGATGTTGTTTACATCGAAGGATTTCCGCCCGATTAGTGGATTTCCGGCCATTTGATCTGGCCAGAAGGCAAACCCGACCTGCACATGCTGCCGGTACTTCGTTGGGTATTTACTGAGCTTAGCAGTTGCTATCATTTGGCGTCGTGCTTCTGAATACTGTTTTGCAGTCCGGTAGCCATACGCCTGTTCATAACCATCAACTATCTTAAAGCCCTTCTTGGCGTTGCTCAGCATACCGTCTACAAATGCCGGCATCATTCCGCACCAGCCTCGGTAATCGCGGTTGCTGCTCACTACGCTTGGTCCAAAGTAATACAATATGGTGATGTTGGGGTATTCTTCATTGATAGCCGTGATGATATCTGCTGCTACCTTGGAGATACGGCTGGAATACTCCTCAGGAGACTTTGTGTCTTTGTGTAAAAGCGAATCATAGTTATAGAGGGACGGACCTTCATAACACTCTGGGTCGAACTTTATGCCTTTGAATCCAGCTTGTTTTGCTGCTCGTGCAAGAAGCCGCCAGTTCGTCACAATCTCTTGGCACTGTTTATCATCAAACCAATCGAACTTATCGTTTCCCGATTCCACTCCGATGAAGTTATCGGTGAACTTTTTGAATGGCGTAGATTTCATATCAGCAACAAACTGATTGAGCTTTTCTTTCTGTTCACGCATGTTCGACCAGAACGGGTAGAACTCACCCACGATAATCCCGTCGAACGGCAATTGCTCCATCTCTTGAAAGTGCTCATGCACGTAACTAGAGGACGGCATATGCCAACCGCTGGCGATGAGCTTTTTATGTTGAAGTTCCGTCAGTTTATCTGCGAACACCGACGATGATGCCATCATGAATAACATTACAATCGCGAAACTAAATGCTAGCCATTTACGGCGGTTGGACATATTGTTCACCTCACGAAGTCTACTTTGTCATCTCAGCGAGTATTGGCAGTTCGGGTTGAAGCGTGCTTGCTGATGCGTTAATTGGGGCGATCACGTTCATTTTTAAGATCGTACCGTCTCGCCGTTGAACGCGCAGTGATACAGGCTTGTTCGTCCAGTTAACCATGTTGATATATTCTTTGCCTTTATGCCGCGCCGTCAGCCACTCAACACCCCA
>CAZFLA010000074.1:0-12485 GCA_964519405.1 uncultured bacterium | reverse complement strand
TTATACTGCCCGCTTAATCCTTCACCAAGTTGACGATCGCTGATAAATGACACACGCTGCCCGCTGAACAGCAGAGCTTGGTAAGCTGCTTCAAGTGCGGGAAGTGACTTGTTATTGCCGATAAGGCTGGCCACCGAATACACGATAGCGACATGTGAGGGAGCTTGCTGCAGCGCGGTAACCTGATCTGCGCATCGCATTAGGTCTAGTGATGTTCGCCCTACCGCATCAACGCAGCCAGGGCGATCCATGATATTACCATAGAAATCACTCTTCTTGTCGAGTGAATGCTCCCACACCCATATAGTAGTTGCTCCTTGTCCGTGTATGGCCCCTTGCCATAGCGCGGAACGGAAATGGTTGGGCGAGATATAATACGTTGATCGATCTGGTGAAATGTGATTCTCACTGTTGTACACAGGTGCGTTCTTCATGGAGCGCTGCAGGTCGTATGACAATGGGGTCTGCATCCATTGGGATATCCACTGATCATCAGAACCAGGCCAAAACGTGCAGTCATTACCATTGATGTTAGAGAATCGGCTAAACAGCTCAGGGTCGCATCCCCATGGTGCGGTGTCACGCTGGCCATACATCCAGTTCATTAACTTGGCATGGACAGGAATCATCGGTGCGATACTGTGGATTTCGTTAGCAAGAAACTGGTGCCAGGCAGCGAACCGCTCGCTATTGAACAGGCAGAACTCCGTATATCCGGCACTTAGCCTATCATCAAGGCTAGGCAGTGGGATGTCATCCATAGCCGCATATTCGGTGTGGTATACGCTGTTGTATGCTGCGACATTGGCATACTTTGCTGTCAGGTATTTATGCCATAAGGGTAGTGTGTTGCTGGCTTTCATCACATTGTTAAGCACTGGTTCGTTGCTCAGGCAGATACTATGCAAAGCCGGTTTATTAGCGACCTCAGGGATCAACACATGTATGAATTTCGAAAGCAACTGCTCCGCTTCGGGTTCATCCGGGGTGTAACCCAGGAACCCACCGCCGCCTAGTTTGAGGTGCGGCCACCTATCTAGTGCCCACTGCGGGAAGTAATGCGGCGAGATCAACAGATTAACTGCGATGTTCTTGGCAGATGCTCGGTCAAGTAGTGTCTTAATACCGTTGATGTTGTCATAAGACACAACATCCTCTTTGGGAAATACAATCATCGGGCCGATTTCCACCTGGATGATGTTGGTGCCATACAGTGGGAATTTATCTAGATCCTTACTAAGCTGTGCAAAATGGCCATATCCCGTGAAAAACACTGGCCCCAAACTAGAACGACCCTTGGAATCTGTCTTTGTTGCTATGAAAGAGCCGTTGTTTATGGTGATTGGGCTAGATTTATACCTGACACTGATAGGCGCACTGTTAGGTTTGGCAAGGGCAGCCTGTAGTTCCGATTTAGCTCGTGTGAGTGCTGCCCGCATATCCTGTATGCTTTCATGGGCCCTGGTGAGCTCATCGGCCTGGATATCCTGGCTGGCGTAGGGAATGAACTGCGCCAGCGTCGTGTTGGTTACCATGGGGTAATCACACCGAATGCCTTTAGCCTTGGCTTTATCTAGTTGCTTCCGAAATGCGGCTGCGTCTTTAGATAACTGTGACAGATCAGCACGCAGTGTGGAAGCACTGACAATAGTGATGTTCGTCGTGGTGCCTGCGAGTTTCTTGCCGCTCAGATCGCTCAAGGTTGAGATCAGCTTAAGCTTGGAATTACCGCTTTGGGGGGTCTTCAGTGATATTGGCAAGTTACCGCTTTTAATGAGTTCACCCTTTTGGGTAGAAATGACTTTACCGATGGAGTCAACAAGCGAAAGGCTGATTTTGCATTTCGCATCATCGGCCATGGCTCTGTAAATCACCACGCCAGATAATGGTTTTCCGCTTGTGTAGTATACCGTAGGCACAGATATGTTAGCCGTCATCTGTTTTGATACAAGCGGTGTGCCTTCAGGTTGAAGTTCGATATCGTCTACATAGAGGCATTCTGTGGTGTTCACAAGATTTAGACCGATAGTGACACTAGTTTGAGACTGTTGAGTGCGGAACTTGACACTAATTCTGCGCCAGTTGAAGTTGCCTTCAGGAATACCTACCATGTAGGTACCCCAGTCGGTAAAGTGGTTGCCATTGCCAACGTCTTTCCCACTTACCCAAAAACTGAGTTCGTATTCTGTAGATGGAATGACATCAATCTGCTGAGATAACCGACCATAAACATTGGGTGACATCTCGGTTTTATTGGTAAGTTTGAGGCATTGGCGACCAGAGTGATGCGCGTTCGCAACGACCTCACATGTGGTCACTGCACTACTGCCCCAATCCCAACCCGTTATGGAAGGAGGGGCAGGGGATGCCTCAAATCCGCCGTTATTCAAACTCGGAACCGCCATCGCACAACTGCTGATAAACACAGCAAACAACGAGCAAATATATCTGTTCATGGATGTCACCTTTGTTTAGATGCATGTCTTATTACCAGTTGATTAAACACAATAATAACAATTACCTGCATATGCACAAAAAAGCGCCTCCCATGTGGGAGGCGCTTGTGGTTCTACCAGTAGAAGCTAATTCTACTTTTCGCTTAATGCAGCTTGTGCAGCAGCTAAACGAGCAACTGGCAGTCGTTTAGGAGAGCAGCTCACGTAAGTTAGGCCGATAGAGTGGCAGAACTTCACGGAGTCTGGATCTCCACCATGCTCACCGCAGATACCAAGCTTGATCTTAGGATTCACAGCCTTAGCATCCTCAACACAGATCTTCATCAAGCGGCCAACGCCCTTGGTGTCGATGGTTTCGGTTGGGTCAGCCTTAAGAATCTTGTTCTCAAGATAGATCGGCAGGAACTTACCAGCGTCGTCACGGCTAAGACCATACGCCATCTGGGTAAGGTCGTTGGTGCCGAAGCTGAAGAATTCAGCTTCCTGAGCCACTTCATCAGCGGTCAGAGCTGCACGTGGGATTTCGATCATCGTGCCGAACTTGTAGTCGACAGTGACGCCTTCTTCTTCCATGGTCTTGATAGCAACTTCAACCAACTGAGTCTTGATATACTGCAGTTCCTTGACTGTTCCAACCAATGGGATCATGATTTCAGGATGTACGTCGATGCCTTGCTTCTTAACCTGGCAAGCAGCGCCGATGATGGCAGCAACCTGCATCTTCACGATGCCTGGGAAGTAGATGGAAAGGCGAACACCGCGAAGACCCAGCATTGGGTTCTCTTCATGGAGTTCTTCCACCTTGCGAAGCAAGTTAGCTGTTGCAGCTAAAGCTTCACCAGATGCGTTCTCATCCATCATCTTGCGCATATCTGCACGGACATCAGATGCTTTTGGCAGGAATTCATGAAGCGGTGGGTCAATCAGGCGGACCGTCATAGGACGTCCCTCTAGTGCTTTGAACATACCGATGAAGTCGTTGCGCTGCAGAGGAAGCAACTGCTTCAGGGCTGCGTCGCGAATGTCTTCTGTCTCGGCTAAGATCATAGCACGAACTGCAGGAACGCGGTCGTCCATGAACATATGCTCGGTTCGGCACAAGCCGATACCCTCTGCACCGTATTCGATAGCCATCTTAGCATGCTCTGGTGAATCTGCGTTGGCACGCACACCCAAGCGGCGGAAGCTATCTGCCCACTCCATAAGGGTGCCGAAGTCACCGGTCACGGATGCTGGCTCAGTGCTTAGTGCTTCACCATAGACGAGGCCCATGGTTCCATCGATGGAAAGCTCATCGCCTTCTTTGAAGGAGAGTTCGCCGAGTGTGATGGTGCGGTTGGAATCATCAATTCGAAGAGCACCGCAGCCGCAGACGGTAGGAATACCATACTGGCGAGCAACGAGTGCAGCGTGGGAGGTCTTACCACCCAACTGAGTAAGAACACCTTTAGCAGCAAGCATACCACCCAAGTCGTCTGGGTTGGTGATCTGGCGAACTAGGATAGCATTCTCGCCAGCGCTTGCCATCTTGATGGCTGTCTCGGAGTCGAGAGCAATCTTACCAACAGCTCCACCAGGACCTGCGTTCATACCCTTAGCGATTGGCTGCAGTTTCTTCGTGTTCACGAGGTGCGGGTGCAGAAGCTGCTCCAGCTGCTCACAGGTAACGCGAAGAACGGCTTCTTCCTTGGTGATTAAGCCTTCATTAGCTTGCTCAACGGCAATGCGGACTGCTGCAGCACCAGTTCTCTTACCAGAGCGGCACTGTAGGATGTAGAGTTTGCCTCTTTCGATGGTGAACTCGATGTCCTGCATGTCTTTGTAGTGATTTTCAAGAGTCTTGGCAATGCCCATGAACTGCTTGTAGATCGTAGGATTCTCTTGCTCAAGCTGAGCAACTGGCTCTGGGGTTCGAACACCAGCCACAACGTCTTCGCCCTGAGCGTTCATCAGGAATTCGCCGTAGATCTTGTTCTCACCGGTTGCTGCATCACGGGTGAAGGCTACGCCTGTGCCGCAGTCGTTGCCCATGTTACCGAAGACCATTGTCTGCACATTAACAGCTGTTCCGAGCTTGTGATCAATCTTCTCGCGGTTGCGGTAGATGATCGCGCGGTCATTGTTCCAGCTTTTGAAAACGGCTTCTACTGCCAGGTGAAGCTGCTCTTTAGGGCACTGTGGGAAATCGGATCCCATAACGCTCTTGTAGTAAACTTTGTACTGCTCACACAGATCAGCTAACTGCTCAGCATTAACGTCTGTATCCTGCTTAGCTCCGATCTTCTCTTTGAGCTCATCAAAAATCTCTTCGAATTTGTCTTTCTTAAGTGCTGGATAGTCACCAGAAAGCACGATGTCGGAGAACATCATGAGGAAGCGGCGATAGGAGTCATAAGCAAACCGAGGATTCTGGGTAAGCTCGATAACACCCTTCAGTGTCTCTTCGTTTAGTCCAAGGTTCAGGATTGTATCCATCATTCCTGGCATGGAGAACTTAGCGCCTGAACGTACGGAGACCAGCAATGGATTAGAAGCATCACCGAATTTCTTGCCAGCCTGCTCCTCGATCTTGGTCATTGCAACGTCAACTTCGTCCCACAAGCCAGCGGGGATTGTGACATTGTTGTCGTAGTATTCGTTACAGGTTTCTGTTGTGATGGTGAATCCTGATGGCACTGGAAGACCGATGTTGGTCATCTCTGCCAGGTTTGCACCTTTACCACCCAGAAGATCGCGCCATTCTTTTTTGCCTTCGGCAAAAAGGTAGACGCGTTTTGTTGAAGACGGCATGTTTCTCACCTTAGTTTCTTGATTTGTCTTGCTTTGGTTTAGATAATGCATCTGCGTTGCACACAGCAACAACTTATGTGGATTCTATTTGCCTTTTAGCGTTACGCCAAAGCACGTCCCACTCGTCAGTATCCAGGGAACTGAGTTCCCTTTTATCGCTTCTAGCCATGCGTTCCATGGCTTCGAACCGCTTGCGAAATCGGCTGACCATTTTGCGCAGAGCCTGTTCAGAGTCTACGCCAAGATGTCTAGCCAGGTTCACAACAGTAAACAGCACATCGCCGACTTCATCTTCGATGTCGTCAGAAGCGTTGCGCTGCTTAGCTTCAAGAAGTTCTCGGATCTCTTCCTCTAGCTTATCCAATACTCCTTGAAAATCTTGCCACTCAAAGCCCACTCGAGCTGCTCGTTTGGATACGTCCTGTGCATATGCGAGCGCAGGTAATGATACTTTGCTCTTTTTAAGAACAGATTCATTAGTTTCATTATCCGCTTTCTCTGTAGATTTTATCGCATCCCAGTTAATAAGAACAGCCTGTGTATCGGCTAATTGGAGATCACCAAATACATGAGGATGTCGGCGTACCAGTTTATCGTTCAATACGCCGATTATATCTAATATTGTATACTCCGATTCCTCGGAAAGAAGTTGTGCGTGAAGCACAACCTGAAGCAACACATCACCCAGTTCCTCAACTAGAGAAACTTTGTCATTCTCGTTAATAGCTTCAATGACTTCGGCAGCTTCCTCTGTCAAGCAGGCCCGAAGGGACATATGATCCTGTTCGCGATCCCAAGGACATCCGTTTGGAGAGCGAAGCTGAGCCACAATATCGACCAACCCCTGGAGATCATGCCGTTTAGTTATCGGCAGTGGGGGGACGGTTACCCAAACTGGCCACTTCGTCTTTAACATTCCATCAACCAAACTGCTAATGCTCAGTTGGGTGCCGTCATCCAAATTTACTTTATGGTCATCAGGGAACCCCAGTTTTAACAGTGACTTCCCGATAATGCTGCCTGAATTGGGACCAAACGCGTAATAGATACACAAATCATCATTCGGCATCGAGGGCAGACTGCCAAGGCTGCACAACGGGGTGATGATTGAGCCAACATGATAGGGGCACAGCTGATTAAAACTCGCCCATGTGATGTTCACGAAGGGCAGAGCTTCAATATTCTGATCAATTACCTGACATATCTTCGGCAATTCCTGCGGTGAGCAGATGTAGCTCACCCCTTGATGATTCTTGATGGCTGATAAACACGTATCGATGGTGATATCAGACTGGACACCATATGCAACCAGAATACTCACGGTATACTGGTGGATGTTCTGAGACGATTGCATCTTAACAGATCCTCGGCAGCTGTTCGCCACTCATCATATCAAGGGGACGTTTAGTGCCGTATGGAGTGAGGAGTGTGACAGGATAACTAGCCTGTGAGACGACTTCTCCTATGACACACGCATTAGCTGTGATTTCATGATGATGCAGGATTTTTAGCGCTTTGTCAGCATCATCTTTGCTCAACCATATGGCGAAACGTCCTTCATTAGCAACATATACTGGGTCCAGCCCTAGTATTTCGCAAAAAGCAGATACCTGATCATTCACAGGTATCGAATCTAGCAGCAGTTCTGCGCTATAACCAGATTCCTGGGCCACTTCAATAACGGCGCTCGCTAGGCCTCCGCGCGTGAGGTCACGCATGCAGTGCACACCTAGTGTTTGACATAACTCCAACGCAGCTTCATGGAGAAACCCACAGTCGCTTTGGATTTCGCTCTCGAAGTTAAGCCCCTGTCGAGTAGCCATGACGGCAGAACCATGACGACCAATGTCTCCGCTGACAATCACAACATCGCCAACCTGCACTTGATCGGGATGTATCCGTTGGCGAGAGACCACTGGTCCAACTGCTGTCGTGTTGATGTATATACCATCACCACGTCCGCGATCAACGACTTTTGTATCACCCGTAATCACATCCACATTAGCATCAGCACACGCCGATGCGATGCTGTCCAATATGGTATGCAGCTCTTCAAGTTCAAATCCCTCTTCTATAATAAGACCCAGACTTAAATTCTTAGCTCTGGCGCCGCCCATTGCAAGGTCGTTGACTGATCCGCAGACAGCCAGCTTGCCGATATTCCCACCTGGGAAAAATCGAGGTGTGATGACATAGGAGTCTGTAGTCATAGCCCAGTTGCTGCCTGTAGGGAACACCGCCGCATCATGGCCAGAGCCTTTTGTGAACCGGCTTGATATCTCATGAGCCAATAGCTGATGAAATACACGACCGCCTCCGCCATGTGCCAGTGTAATGACCTTATTTTCGTTGTAAGGCATAGCGCAATTCAAGATATTACCTCCGATGGCCGATACCGATAATAGGCTGCACATGCACCTTCACCGCTAACCATCGGTGCACCTTTGGGGTTTGACGGGTTACACTGGGTGCCGAAAAGTGGGCAGTCTGTTGGTTTTACTCTGCCCTTAAGCACATCACCTGCGATACATCCACATTCTGGTTCCGTGTCCACAATCTTTAACTCGAACCGGTGCCTGGCGTCAATGCTGCTAAACTGCGATTTCAGGCATAAACCTGCATTAGGTATAACCCCAATACCTCGCAGAGGCTGATCGCATATTTCAAACACTTGGCTAATGTAGCGCTGAGACGGCTCATTTCCTAGGCGAGTAACGACTGCGTTATACGAGTTGTGAACCGCCGCTTCATGGTTGTTAATCATGCTGCACAAGGCAAGTGTAGCATCCAGAATCTCAACCGGTTCAAATCCACATATGGTGATCGGCACACCATATTGCTGACATATCGGTTCGTATTCACTGGTGCCCATCACGGTGCACACATGGCCCGCAGCCAAAAAACCTTGAACAGGGCAATCGGGTTGGGCGAGCAGGGCTTCCAGCACAGGGGGAACGCGATAGTGCGAGAACAACCAAGAAAGGTTGGATATCTTTTTATGCTCAGCCAGCAATAGAGCCGCGGCATGCATGGGCGCCGTTGTTTCAAATCCCACACCAAAGAACACGACTTGCTTGCTGGGGTTCTGTTCGGCAATGGTAAGTGCTTCAGTGGCAGAATAGAGAATGCGAATATCTGCACCACGAGCCTTTAATGCTAGCAAATCCATATGTGAGCCAGGAACGCGCATCATATCGCCGTATGAACACACTATGGTGTTTGGCAGCTGAGCGATTTGAACAGCATAATCGATGATATGAACAGGGGTGACGCATACAGGACAGCCTGGGCCATGAAGCATGGTGACATGCCCTTCCAGTAACTGATCAAGCCCGTTTCTTACAATACTGTGAGTTTGCCCGCCGCAAACTTCCATAATCTGGTAGCTGCCGGGTAGTTGCTTGATCCGATTAACAAGCCCCTTAACGGCTTTTGCGTCCCTTAACAGCGCCTTATTAAGCGTCAATATCACACGCCTCGTCTTCAAGCATCATATTAACGGCGGCTAACGCATCCCGCGCAGCCTCTTCATCAATCACATTTAAAGCGGCCCCAACATGCACCAGCAGCCAGTCACCAACTTTCGCCTCAGGAACAAACGCCAAACTAATTGACCGTTTAGTGCCCATGAAGTCCACAATACCCATGCGAAACAGATCGGTGTTGTCGTCTACGCTCTCTAATTTACCTGGCACAGCAAGACACATGTTGGTTACTCCTTGACTGCAGTGTTTGCGGCATATGCCACAGCGGCACACTGCCCTAAAGACACACCGCCGTCGTTCATGGGATAGGATATGGGCAAGATGGCATTTTTGTTGATCGCCTGCAGCGCATCTATTGTCAGCTTAAGCAGAAGACGATTTTGGAAGCACCCTCCGCTAAGCACCATATTATTGTGCGAAAAGTGGGATGCTATTTCAAGTAAACACGCCACTAGCCACCTATGGAATGACAGCGCCAATATTTCGGCAGAGGGATGGCTTACTAATTGAGACATCGCAGACAGCATAGGCTTCCAGTCTATTTCGTAACTCGGAACTGGTATTTCGGTTGTGTGCCCCTCGATATCCCAAGACAATGAATTCGCATGTTTGATGATGTTGACGGGCAGTTGCTCATATGAGCCCTGCGCTTCTGCCAACAGTTGTACGCGCATCGGCACATCACCCTCAAACCGGTTGTTTGGTCCAATGCCTAAAAGAGCGCCGACAGCATCGAACAGGCGTCCTACAGAGCAGCACCTGACCGGGTTGACGGTATCTAGTGCGCGATCGACCATTGATATCTGCGATTCCGGGACGCCAGAGTAACTATCAAATCCTAGATAAGGTAATCCCGCAAGCCTGATTTCATGCATCATACCGACAAGCGGGCGCCATGTCTGCTTTGCAGCTTTGTCTCCACCCATCAGAGGAAAGCTGCTGAAGTATGCCCGGCGAATGGTTCGCTCTGTGTCTGCCTCCATACACTCTCCGCCCCATATTGTCTGATCGTGTCCATATCCTGTTGCATCCCAGCAAAAACCTACAAACGGCAGAGGAAGGTTGTTCTCAAGTGCTACAGACATGATATGTGCCTGATGGTGTTGTATTCGTATTTGAGGTTCTGCAGGAGTGTAGTAATCTGGATGCAGGTCGGCTATCACTGTAGGTTGAGATACTGGATAGATATTGGTCAGGCGGTGGAGCTCCTGTTGCTGTGCATCTCTGCTGGCTACTGTGTCCATATCACCTAGATACTGAGTACAGATACTTTGTTGCTGATTAACCAATGTCAGGGTGTTTTTCATATGCCCACCCAAACCGATCATACTGCTTTTCCACATACCGCTGTCGACAGCAATGGGAGCTACCCCGCGTGATGCACGCATCCAGAGCACTCTGCCGTTTACAACATAGGCCACGCTGTCATCAAGGTGGCGAAGTATCGGTCTGTTGTGAGTTAGGAAGAAGTCGGCGATACCATTGAGCCGCGCAAATGCCTCATCATCGTCTATGCAGATGGGTTCATCGCTGATATTCGCGCTGGTGCAGACTATAGGGAATGTAATACTTTGCATGATCAGTTCATGCAGCGGTGTCGTCGGCAGCATGATACCCACTGAGGAGCTATCCATGCACACATTATCTGCAAGAATCTGCGCACCCTTCTTTTTCAACAATACGATAGGAGCTATATGTGACTGTAATAGCTCATTTTCAATGGAGTTGATTAAAGCAATTTGCTGTGCCTGCTTAATGTCGCTGACCATGACGGCGAAGGGCTTAGCTTCACGGTGCTTACGCTGCCTCAGCTCCGACACAACCTGTGGTTCATCGGCTCGGCAGATCAGTTGATATCCGCCGATCCCCTTAAGTGCAACAATATGCCCTTCATTTAGGCGATCAACCATGTCCGTGAGTGCTTGGTTGTGCACAGATGTTAAACGGCGAGAGGCGTCATATAACTCGATATGCGGGCCACACACCGGACAAGCGATAGGCTGAGCATGATATCGACGGTTAGCAGGATCGTGGTATTCCTTGGCGCAATCCGGGCACATCGTAAATGAAGACATCGTTGTGTTGCATCGGTCATATGGAAGGGAGTGCGTGATGCTGTATCTCGGCCCGCAATTTGTGCAGTTAATAAATGGATACATATACCGTCGATCAGCGGGATTAAACATCTCTTCTAAACAGTCAGCGCACACACGCATGTCAGCGGGAATCACTGCACGGTGAGTTGAGTGTATCTGGGAATGTGAAGTGAGCACTTCGAAACATGAGGCGTGTTCGAAACACGCCTCCGCACACTTCTGCGATTCGATGCGAGCGATGGGCGGCAGCAGGGTTGGCAGTTCACGCTGAAACCGCATGATCTCATCATTGCAGCCTTCAAGCTTTACCACAACACCGTGAATATCGTTATATACGCAGCCGCGCAATCCTAGCTGCGTGGCCAGTCGATAGACGGTTGGACGGAAACCCACGCCTTGAACTACGCCTGAATAGGTGATTATGACCTGCATGCAGCCGTTCGTTTGTTGTTAAGTTGGTCCATCAGCCAGTTAATCCAGGTGTCAACCCCTTCGCCTGTCTTTGCGCTCGTTTTGATGATATAAGCATGAGGCGATGCCAGCGTAATACTCCGCTCGGCTTCGGTTGATTTAAACTCCAGTATTTCAGCGATATCAACCTTGTTGACTATAACAACATCGGCAGTGGCAAACATCGACGGATATTTTAAGGGTTTATCTTCACCTTCGGTGCATGACAGCAGCACGGCGCGAAGGTCTTCGCCAAGATCATAACTGCTTGGACATACGAGGTTGCCCACATTCTCAATAAACAAGATATCGATCGAGTCTAGGTCTAGTTTAGAAATCACCGATAACACCATCTCGCTATCAAGGTGACACACATCGCCGGTGACAATCTGAACGGCCGTGATGCCACTTTCCTGTATGCGTTTGGCGTCATTTTCAGTGGCTAAGTCACCAACCACAACGGCCATCTTAGCTCGGTCACCAACAGTGAGGGCTGTTTTCTTTAGAAGCTCGGTTTTGCCTGAACCAGGTGATGACAAGACATTCACCACTAAAATATTGTGAGCACGAAAAGTGTCTCGCAGCTGCGATGCCAGCACATCATTTCGCTTTAATACAGGTTCGCCAATTGTAATGGTGCGCTTATTACCTTCTGACATCTTATTCATCTACCTCCACTGAAGTTAGCTGCAATTCGCGGCCGTTAATAATATCAACATCCATGGCACCGCATGCAGGGCAGACATATCCTGGACTATCGGGTGTATAAATGTTCTCGCACTGGTTGCATTTGCATGTTGTTTGAACGTGTTCGACGATCAATTGTGCGCCATCAGCTTTGGTGCCGATACTTAAGCTATCAAAAGCAAATCGCAGTGATTCTTCGACTATGGAGGACAGCGAACCAATTTTGACACTGATAGCAGTCACTTTTCGTGCAGGTTCAACTTCCGGATGCGTAAACACCGTGTCCAGAATATCTTCCATGATACTAACTTCATGCATAGTGTAACCCAATCTTGTTGCATAATATGGATGTATTATGAGCACACAAAACACACCCACAGTTATTATTGTAGGTTATGGCAACCCATTACGGCGAGATGACGGTGCTGGACAAGAGCTGTTACGGCACATCGCAGCCGAGTTGGATCATGACGTGACAATAGAACCCAACCAGTTATATCAGTTACAAGCACTGTCATTAA
>CAZFLA010000073.1:10079-16661 GCA_964519405.1 uncultured bacterium | reverse complement strand
GCCTGAAGATACCCGTGACCACCGGTAACAGCTACACCACAGCAAGCGCCGTTAAGGGAGCGTTGTTAGGCGCTCAACGGCTGGGTATTGAGTCGAAGAATGCTCATGCCACTGTGGTAGGCGCCACAGGTGCGATAGGTGCTGCATGTGCCCGCGTGCTGGTGAACCAAGTGGGGAAGCTGACACTATGCGCCCGAAGCATGGGGCCGCTAGAAGCGCTTCAGCAGGAGCTGCAAAATCAAGGCGGTGCTGAGATTGATATCGTGACCGATAGTCGAGAAGCTATTAAACCGGCCGACATCGTGATCACGGTCACTTCTGCCACCGATACGATCATTGAACCAGAGGATATCCGCTCTGGAGCGGTTGTGTGTGATGTGGCGCGCCCGCGCAACGTCAGCCAGTCGGTATATGAACAGCGTAAAGATGTGCTGGTGATAGATGGCGGAGTTATTAAAGTGCCAGGTGATGATCTGGACTTCGGCATGAACTTCGGCTTTCCGCCCAAGCACGCTGAGGCGTGTATGGCTGAGACAATCGCGCTGTGTTTGGAAGGTCGGTTTGAGAGCTTCACCATTGGCGGAGACATCTCCGCCGAAAAGGTGATGGAGATCGACCGCATCGCCACCAAGCATGGATTTGAGATATCCGGCTTTCGACGCTTTGAAAGGGCCATTCCTGACGAAGAGGTGGAAGCCATCCGCAAAGCCGCTGGACGGTAAAAACAGTATGGGCATCGCGTAAAGCGATGCCCATCATTGTATGGGTGATACGGCGCGAGCCTATAGTTCGCTGACGTCTACAGGGCGGTTGCCCTCATCAATAGAGCGAATGCCCGCATGAATGACGGTTTGTGCCCGTAATCCATCGGCCCCTGTCCCATCGATATCCTCTGGCTTCACGCCTTCAGCAACCTGCTCCGCGAATCTGTTGATTCGTGCGCGGAAGGTGTCGTCAAAGTCGCGGTAACCACCGAACACAGGGTTGGTTACAACCCGCTTCTCGGGGTTTCCGGCGATATATAGTGAGGCTTCCCTCCACATATCTTCAACGACTAATCTAGCCCCAATACCGGCCACTTCGCATCGCTCCATGGGGTGCCCCCTGGCGATGTCATAGCTGCTGGTAAGGTGGCCGACTACTCCGTTGGCAAACCGCATATTCCACGAAGCCGTGCTCCAGATATTTCTGCCTGCAGACTTCTTAGCAAAACACTGCACTGTTTGTATTGGGCCACAGAACCACTCCATTATGTTAATGGAGTGCGGATTTAGCGCTTTGAGGTGGTAGTTAACCGTCTCTAGCTGCTCAGGCCGACCAATCCATAACGCCATGTTACAGAATAGCAACTCTCCCAATAGCCCTTCTTCCAGCCACTTGTGAGCGGCTAAAGCTGCTGGGGTAAAGCGGTGATTGAAGTCTAGGGCGAAGCATCGCCCTAGACGTTTGGCCTCAGCCACCATTTCTTTTGCGCGCTGTAGATCATTGCTGATCGGCTTTTCGCACAAAACATGGCACCCGTGCTGCAGTGCCTGCATGGTGGGTTCATAGTGGTCGCTGCTGTATTCAAACCCGCCAGTTGCCACGCTTACCAAGTCGGGCTTAAGCTCGCTCAGCATCTGTTCGGCGTTCAGAAATGAGGGCACCCCGTATAGTTGTGCCCCGTATTCTGCCCTCTCGGGGATGCGGTCACAAACACCGACCAAGTCCACATTCGGATTCTCTGTATAGATCCGACTATGGAGCAGGCCAATGTGACCTAACCCGATGACAGCGACTCGTAACTTCATTCTTCTGGTGTTACTCCTTTTTGTCGGCCGTAGACGCCTGAAGGCGTTTGGCCTCGCCTGCATTACCGATGTGCATGGAATCATAGGCTTGCTGTGAGCTGGTGAAAGCTCCGCATCCCACACCATGCCAGTTCAGGTTGGTGTACATCGGGTTAGTGCGGCCGGTTTCTGCTTCGCGCTTAGCGATATGTGCCTGCATACGAGCTTCTAGGAATGCAACAACCTCAGGATACTTATCTGCGACATTGTTGTTTTCCTGTGGATCGTTCAGCAGGTCATACAGCTCCACTTCCGGTTTGAAGTGGAAGTCTGGCTCCAGAGCGTGGATAAGTTTCCACTGCGGAGTTCTCCAGCCGTTTTTGCGCATCCATGTTGCTTCGGTGATGTAGAACTCAGGCTCCTGCTCGCGCTCTTCGCCTTCTAATAACGGCATCAAGCTGCGGCCGTAGAACTGGTCGTCTGCATAGTCCACACCAACGATGTCCAAAACGGTCGGCACGATATCCTTGTGCGCAGTGTAGTCTTCGATATACACACCCTCTGGTAATGTGCCAGGCATGCGGAAGGCTAGAGGCACAGTCAGCGTGCAGTCATACATGCCATGATGGTCATAGTAGCAATCGTGTTCGTTGAGTGTTTCGCCGTGGTCACTGGTGAAGACGACGAGTGTCTCTTCTTCTAGGCCCATGGCTTCCAGCTTCTTCAGGATTACGCTGATACAAGCGTCCATGTAGGCGACTTCGCCGTCATACTGAGCGTCAACATAGTCAGCATCGGTGCACCCCGGTGGGATCCAGCTTGCGATGTAGTCTGCAAATGGTGCAAAGTCATACATCTTGTCGAGGCTGTGGTTATCTTTGTCAAACTCATTGCCGCCATAGAACATACGATCATATGGTGCCGGTGGAAGATACGGCGAATGTGGATCCATATGGCGCATGAACAGGAAGAATGGCTTGTCTTCTGCAGCCAATCGCTCAAGCTCAGGAAGTGCTACATCGTTCATAGCTTCTGCCTTGCGCAGCGGACGCTGTTCCCAGCCGCCCCAAGACACAGTTGGTTCCTTGTAGGTCTGGAAACCGCGAGCAGATGGGTTGCCGCCAAAGCCGATACATGTTGTGTTGTATCCTGCTTCACCGAGTAATTCTGCGAGTGTTTTGGCTTCAGGAGCCAAGTCGCCTTGGTGACGCAGTGCAACCACATTGGTTCCAAAACAGTCCTGACCGGTCAGCATTGCTGCATAACCGGAGGTGGTGGGGATGGATGGCGACCAGTGTTTTGTGAACACTACACCAGACTGCAGATATTCATCAATGCAGGGTGTGGTGAGCCGCTCGTAGCCGTAAAGGCTCATATGGTCGGCTCTTAGCGAGTCGATACCAAAGAATAGAATATTCGGGTACTTTTTAGACACTTAGTTTGTCCTCCGAGTAGTTGTTAGCGTGCGCCGAGCAGCTTCAGCAATGCATTGAGGTAGCCATAGCTTTCAGCGGCGATGACAGAGCACTCTTCTAGAGGCAGGGCGTTTGCACCGATGACCTCAAGGCAGACAGGGCCGTCGTAGTTAGCGTCGGTCATGACTTTAAGATACTCATACAGGTTGATGTCGCCGCGTCCGCAGGCCTGCATTGGCGGGACACCTGGGTTCTGCTGGCGGCCCTTGCAGTCGCGAATATGCACGTGTTTCACGCGGGAAACAACCTGCTTCAGTGCTTCTGCTGGGTCTTCATTTCCACGCCAAATGTGGCTTGGATCCATATCAACGCCAAATGCTGGACTGTTAATGGCTTCCATGGCAGCCAACGTGGTTGGTGTGTTCCAAATAGCGGCACCTACGTGAGCTTTGCAGCACAGTGTGACACCATAGGACTCGGCTTGAGCAGCGCGATCCTTAAGGTTAGCGATAGATGCTTCTAGAGCGCCTTCTGCACCAGATTGTCCGCCAGGGCCGACGTTGACGACAGGAATGCCGGCTGCAGCTGCGGCTGCATATGCCAGCTCCAGGCGAGCTTCGTCGTTAGCGGCAACTTCCATGCTGAGCGGCTGGAGTTCATACTTAGCCATGGTGGCTTTAACGGCTTCGGCTTGATTCTTCCAGTCTTCGAGCACGTAGTGCTCGCACATGCCTTGAATAGCGCTGACTTCGATACCATCGTATCCGCTGGCTTTGACCATGCGGCAAGCGGTGTCAAAATCAAATCCTCCGAAAAGAACGGAGTTTACTCCCAACTTAATCATTACTTCGAGATCTCCTATATCAACTCTGTCACAGGGTCGCCATGGATTGCTGGCAGAGGATGAACGCGAACGAGCTCTCCACCGTTCTCATAGCTCTCGATCACAGCGAAGATGTATTCCATGGTTGCTAAAGCGTCGCGGCCAGAAGCACGCAGATGCTCGTAAGGAACACCATTAGTCACGTCTTCCATGAATGCATGGATGCGGTTCGGGAAGGTTGCATCGAAGCTGGTGACACCGGTGTCGAGCACTTCAGGCTCTTTAGCGTCTTCACCAGGTACTGGAGATGGCCAGTATGTTAGCTTCTCTACGCAGTTCTCAATGCAGAATGATCCCTTGCTTCCGCCAACTTCGCAGCTCCACCAACCACCGAGGCCGAACATGGAGTCGCCGCGTTGGCTGAACAGGTAACCGACTGTGTCGTTAGCGAATTTGCAGTGAACGCTGTTTACGCTAATCAGCAGGTCGTTGTTGTTTTTGCGGAAACCAGGTCGGGTGCTGAATGTCTGGATGTGGGTGATATCACCGCAGAAGTGTCGCATCACACTGAAGGGGTGGGTAAGGAACGCCTTCATATGTGCATATGGCTGGTTGAAGCGAGCTGTAAGGTTCTTGGAATAGGCTGCCTCGCCGCCGTTGAAGCCGACTTTGAAAAGAATGTTGATCATCTCACCGATTTTGCCTTCGGCGATCAGTTCGTCAGCTCTTTTTGCTGTATCGGTGAAGTAGTGGTTTAGGTTGCAGCCAAGGTAAAGCTTGTGGTCGGCAGCATACTTAACCATATCGCGCGATTCATAGATGTCGTGGGACAGCGGCTTTTCGCACAGAACTGCCTTGCCAGCCTGAAGAGCCTCAATTGTAGGCTCGTAGTGCCAGCTGCCATTGTCGTATCCACTGGTTGTCACATCAACTACATCCAACTCTTCGTTGGCGAGCATGTCTTTTAAACTGTAGTATGCCTTTACGCCTAAACGCTCAGCGGCCTCATCAGCACGCTCTTTGCGGACGTCGCAAACGGCTACGAGATTAGATAATTCATCATTGGTGTGGCAGTTGGCGTGGTTGTTACCGATCCCGCCCATTCCTACCACTGCGACTTTGAGTGCCATGGTTCTCCTCCTATCACCATTTAGGTGACTTTCTAGCTTACCATATGCCATTGTGCGCGGAAACTCCTGCCTTACCTAAACATGCTTGAGCACAAAGCGTATGGAGTTTTCTGATTTTGTTGAAATTGTGCTGTTATTGCCCCAGATTGGTATACTATTTGGCGAAACATGCCAAATAAGAGGGCAGATGATTAGCTGCCCTCTGGAGATATTACGGCACGCTGATAGGAATCAACACTGCCATCTGCTGACAATCGGCGCCTTGTGATGATGCACTGGCATCTGTGCTTAAATTGCGCAGAAGTGTACACATCCGCCCTGTGGAGCCTTCCATTGTGACTCGGAGACATGTGTGACGCCTTCCGAAACATCCAGCTTGAAGTTGCGGAATTCATCGGGTAGGGTGATGTTTGCCGCGACGCCTTCGGGGATGCTTAACTCTACGCACAGCTCTTGTTTGTCTGCATATACCTGCACCAAACCCTTCGGGGTGCAGGTTGTTCCTGAGATGTAGGGAAGCCCGCCGAACCTAGGCGTGATGTTTATTTCGGAGCCGCCTGGTTGTGCAATGGTAACCCCTAACAATGATTCGTGGAACCATAACAGAGCCAATGCATTCCAGCCATGTGAACCTGTATCATCCTCTGGCTGGTTCGTATTGGGCTCACCAGCACGCAGCCCCAAATCATTTCGGTGAATCCAGTATTCGGGCAGCGGTCCACCAAAAGCACCCTGTAGGTTAAGGCTAGCAGTGTTTTTGACATTGCCTGGCAGGAACGGCTCGAATCGTTCGATCAGGTGCCGTACTGCTCGTTCGGTGCGTCCCACCGATACCATGGCGTTCAGCGCACGGCGAAGGTATGTGGGGTTATTCCAGCGGGTAACACCCGCTGAAGGCGCGCCAACGGGTTCCGAAAAGGCATAATCTATGTCTTCACGTGCTTCGGTGCGGTCTAGTAGACCAAGGCTTATCGCAATCGTCTGTGATGCCTGGCTGTAGCCGCGTTCATCTATGCCTAAACCAGGTCCCATGATATCGGCGACATGGGCTGGAACATCGCGATGCGGGGGTACGATGTGATATTTGCGGAACCCTTCGGTAAGTTTCGCCGATATCGTGCGCCATGTTTCGGCAGTTTCTGCCTCACCAAGAGCTTCTGCCAAGACGATGCTGTAACCAAGCCGTTGGATAATCCAGGGTGTGATGGTTCCGCTGCTAGTGAATGGCTTTTTCCATTCTGCCGATGACCTAATATCCGCAAACATCAGTGTGCTTTTCCATAGGCCCTCTTCGTCAACATCCTTACACAGGGCACCCCAGTATTTAACGAGGTTGCTCCAGAACCTTTTGGTATAAGTCAGGTCACCTGTCCACATGTAGTCATCATAAAGCAGAGCCGTCCATTGCATACTCCAGTCCCACCCACTGGGGTAGGCAGGGAAGT
>CAZFLA010000073.1:7840-10069 GCA_964519405.1 uncultured bacterium | reverse complement strand
GGGTGCAGGTTACCGTCTTCACCTTGCCCTTGAGCGAGGGTTCGGATCATTGTGCGGCGAAGCGCGTTATCGCCAAACCATGCACTGGCTAGGTTTGCTCTGGGACGAGCATCTTCGATCCATTGCCCGTCTTCACGTCCAGGGGTATCTACATACGCATCGGTCATTGTGACTTCGGCATGGGTTAGGCACAAGTTTGTGACCTGGTCAATGAGATCATTGCCTGAACTAAAACTGCCTTTCGGCTTAATGGGATACTGGCTCTTGATGAAGCCGACATCGCGCAGGGCCAATGCACCATCAGCCTTAAAGTGTATATGCAGAGTCAGCCACCTCGCCGTTCGTTCATCGGGCAGCTCAATGTGATGGCGCCCTTCACTGACTATGATTTGATCGGCGTATCCTTGACCGACCACCGCTTCAGGGTTGACCCACCCATCTTCTGTGACGGCGTCAATACCGCTGTACTGCGAGGCTGCAATTTCGCCGTAGCCTAGATCCATTTCCACTAGGTGACTGCTGCAGTCCACCGTGATGAAGGGATACCCGTGAACAGGCTTCCAGAAGTCGAAAGTCACGTAGATGTCGCGTCCTGCTTTACACTCTATACGCCAAGGTGCTGTGTGTGACCGACACAAGTTTTTAGCATTATCTGCCATGAATCTCTGCGGCTGACATATACTCTGCCTGATTCTTGATGATATCATGCGCGGAGTGCAGTTCGGCATGGTAGGCATGAGTAAGTTGCCCGCATTGACCACGGCATGCGGTTTCACGATGTATTCGCGCTGCCCTGGAGTTTCTATATCTTCTGGTTGGTTCCATGCTCCGTCATTAACGACAGCTACCGGCTTCCAAGCGGCTTCTGCGATGGGCGTTATCTTGCGGGTGTCGCAGACAATGGGAAAGCGAATTCGGCAGGCGTTTCCCACGACGCCCAATATCTGTTCTGTGTGTTCTAGATATTGTGGAACAGGATGCCACACCCAGCTTTCATCGCTGCATACAAAACTGCTGCTCACCCAGATACCGGCATGTGTTTGCCCAGACCTTTGGAATGTGGTGATATTGCCCCAGTTGTGGTGAATAATCAACAACTCGTTAGGGCCTTCTATTAGGTGTCTGCGGACAGACATCACTTCGCAAGTGATGTTGCGTTCATCATACCGGGTGACTTTACGCCGAAGTGTCACGCCATTCAAGATGATGACGGCGTTGCTGTCTGCTGCCACGCGCAATATGGCATCATCTGGCAACTGTGGAAGCGTGAATGACTTTTTGAAATATGTGTATCGGTTGATGGGTGTCGGTTCTTGAAGATCCGACCATATCCATTTCGCAGTATCTGACATATTGTTCCTCCGATGCAGAAGCTATTGACGACTGAACGAGCCATTGACAGCGTTGATGACTGATCGCCTATTATTGAGTGATAAATGCAGCCTTCGAGCGAAGAATCGGCTGCAGTCTGGTCCGAATGGAAAGTACAACCTCAGCATCGGGGCTGATATCGCTTCTGGCAGTGAAGATGGTGCAAGCTGCGCTACCATTTCTACCTCAAAGCGATGTGAATCAAAATCGGGAAGCTGAGCCAAAGTCTCCAGCAGCTTCACATCGTGTGTGGCTATCGCCGCGGAGTGTCCAGCTTTCCAAAGATGTTGAGCTATCTGTATGATCTGTTCAGTTTCAGTATACTTGTTAGCGTCCTTTATGTTGTTTCCTTTAACCAAACGCGGGGTGCATGCGTGCTGCATGCACAGCTTAAATGCCTGTGTGAAGTCACCAGCATTGACTGCCAAAACAGGCTGAACGTCTGTATATTTTAGTACGATAGGCAGACACTGCGCCTGACTGTTATTTTGAGGGGTATCAACCCGTAGTTGAAGCCCCGCTTGATGGCACATGTGATGCAGACGATCTATGCTATCAGCTAACAAATCTATGTCGTGTAATAGCCCCCACAAATCCGGTTTCATCGACCAGTGACTTTGCGGAAACAGGCTGCCAAGCTGGTGCATCTGCGGCCCCAAAAGCGCGAGCTGCTTCATAAGCTCGCTGCGGCAGGTGATGGGCTTCGGAATATAGTCGAACGAAAGCACATGTCCAGCCGCATGCGCTTGCCCGGCTTGACGTATTGTGTAAGCCAATTTGAAAGTGCGGGGTATAGACGCTAGCTGAAGCAGATTCATTATCTTCATCAGCTTATTTTACCTAGATACGGGGATGCGG
>CAZFLA010000073.1:0-7830 GCA_964519405.1 uncultured bacterium | reverse complement strand
TACCGAAATATTAAGCCGGCGTGAATATGTGTTACATATCACCATCATAAACAGTCAAGTAATGATGGAAGAACGCTGGAGAGTTCGCCGATAAGCTGTCTGCGGGAGTGGAAAGCGGATGGGGATCAATGATGATCTGAACCGTGTTTTAAACGTCCTCACAGATAGTCATATATGGTATGATGTAACCAACATTAGCATCGATCTTACTCAATAAGGAGGCTTAGCCTCATGGAGTTTTGGCATGCATGGACGATCGTGTTGATCGTTCTGTTGATACTGGAGATCTTCACTCCAGGCTTTGTAGCTGGAGTGCTTGGACTGGCCGCTGTCGTTCCTGCTCTTGTTACACTGGCGCTTCCCCACACATCGGTAACAGTTCAACTGTTGATATATGCTGTATCAGCTTTGGTGCTGTTTATGTTTATTCGGCCAATGCTAATCAAGCTTATGCCCGATCACAAAAAAAGTGCTGCGCAAACCAATGCCATGTCACTTGTGGGCAAAAAAGGCCGGGTAACCGAACAGATTGAACCCGATGGATCCAAGGGACGCGTGGTGTGCGGCGGAGATGATTGGCGTGCTGCGTGTGAAGGAAAGACACCGATTACCGTAGGAACTGAGGTGGTCGTTGTCTCTATAGAGGGATGCACACTCACTGTGACTCCTAGCAGCCAGGAGGGCTAGTATGGAAGTTATTCTTATCCTGCTTGTATTTGTTGTTCTCTTCATCTTGAGTGGCGTTAAAGTCGTAGCTCAGGCGGAATCCATAGTTATAGAACGACTTGGTACGTACTACAAAACTATATCCTCAGGTTTACATATTATCTGGCCGATAATTGATAAACCGAGGGTAGTCGACTGGCGTTACACACGCACTGATCCCTCTGGCCGGACCTTTGTTCGGAGAGAGCAGATCACCCGTATCGACCTGCGCGAAACAGTCTATGACTTTCCAAAACAGAACGTGATTACCCGCGACAACGTGGCTATTGAAATCAATGCGATGATCTATTTCCAGATCACCGACCCTAAGCGAGTGGTTTATGAAATAGCGAACCTTCCCGACGCCATCGAAAAGCTGACCCAAACAACGCTGCGTAATATCATCGGCGAGATGGAGTTTGACCATACACTGACTTCACGTGAGACAATCAACGGTAAACTTCGGGTTGTGCTCGATGAAGCCAGCGATAAGTGGGGCGTAAAAGTTACTCGTGTTGAGCTGCAGGACATCATTCCGCCGGCTGACATCAAAGCGGCTATGGAGAAGCAAATGCGGGCTGAACGAGACCGCCGTGCTGTGATCCTGGAAGCTGAGGGTCAGAAACAAGCCGCGATCCTCACTGCTGAAGGTATGAAACAGTCGGAGATCAACCGTGCTGAAGGTATGAAGCAGGCCGCCATCCTTAAGGCTGAGGGTGATGCCGCAGCGAGGGTAGCAGTGGCTACGGCTGAAGGCGAGGCCATCAACCTGGTTACTGCGGCTATCTCAAACTCAGGCGGTGATCCGTCTAGCTATTTGATTGCCGTGAAGTATATCGAAACACTGCGCGATATGGTGACGGGTAAAGATAACAAAACTATCTACATTCCATACGAAGCAACAGGTGTGCTTGGTGCATTAGGCGGAATTAAAGAGATATTTGGTAAGCTGGAAGACCCGCAGAAACCGAAAATGCCAGCACCCAAAGACATCCAGGCAGGGTAGTATGCCTATAGCAAACGCTAAGGGGGTCGGGAAACCGATCCCCCTCGTTACTTTTACCGCCGACGATATGCAGAATTGGGCCTCATCAGGGGGCGAATGGGCGTTCGCCGGACGACTTATTAAACATGACGACCGCAGCCGTCAAGCCGGTATGCTGAGTTGGACCGGCCATCGCTTTCGCGATGTCGAGGTCAATGTCGATATTCGGATTACCGCCGAATATGGTGACATCGGCCAGAACTGGGCTGGAATACAGCTCTACAACCGCAATCCGTTGGCTTTATCTGTCTTCCAAGAGGGCATACTGGTCATGATCCGCAGTTGTGGTCAGCTTGTCATCAACGATATGGGCATAGGCGAACTGGCCAAACAAGAAACCGGCTTGGATCCGCGCAAGCAAACTGTCCATCTACATGTGAAAACTGATGGCGACACGATATCTGCCTGGGTAGATAAGCTGCGGCCGCTTGTAACCAAGTTAGCACCATATAGAGACCAGTCATCCGCGTATAGAGAGGGTGAGGTGCTGCTGGTCAACTACTATAACGGAACCGAGTATTCCAACCTCAGCATACAAGGCCGCGAAGCGCCTCCCATACCGATTGTTGCTGTTGCGGCAAAGCAGCCTGTCCTCCGAAAACATACTCCGGTGAAGCCGCTGCCGCGTATCGGTATTCGTAAGCGCAAGGGATTACCTGGGCAGTTCGTTCGTCTGGACACGGGTGCTGTGTATTCACCTCAAGGATATAACTACACCGAACTTAGCTCCGACACCCACTGGCACAGCGTGTTTAACACCAACACATATCACTCGGCGCGCATAGAAGCCATGCTAACGGCACTGCAGTCGGCAGGTGCCAATGCCATCCGCGTATGGGCATGGGGTGAGGTGGCAAAACCTGATGGCTGGTGTGGGCTTCCTGACAGCCGCGGACTTAATCCCGCATACCTTGAAAACTTCGTGGATTTCCTGCGCCGCTGCACCGCTCATCACATTTACGTGATCCCTGTGCTGGACGAAACGCCGCGGAATAGCTATTTCAACTACATCACCGCTAAATATGACAGGTCAGCACTTTTGCCTGGGGTTTCTGGATATAACCGGCAGTATCTGACCAAAGGCCTCATTGAGGCGAAAGCTGAAGCCGTTAAGCAGCTTGTTACCGCGGTGAAGAGAGTTGACCCAGGGCTGCTAAACTGTGTGCTGGTTTGGTCGTTTTCGAATGAGCTCTTTGTGAGCGGGACCGACGCTCCGTTCTGCAGATCGAAGGGCGTCATAGCTGCTGCGAATGGCCGCAGCTACCGTATGGACAGCAAAACTCAAAGGCAAGCGTGCTACGATGAAGGCTTGGTCTACTGGGCCAATAGGCTATCGGATGTGGTTAAGAAGATCGACCCCAAGGCACTCACCACCGCTGGCATGTGGACAGCTGACGCTTTCCAACGTGCACCTGACGGCGGCGTCAACTTATCAGAAGGCGTGACTGCGGACCAGCGATATTGTCCTCGGCCTAGCGTGCTTAGCAGCGCTGCATGTAAGCTGGACTGCCTGGATATCCACATCTACCCCTGGGGTGACAGCCCACTGGTCAACAAGTCGGGCCATGAATGGGCGGCGCTCTGTAGAAATGGCAAACCAGTGTTTGTGGGTGAATATGGAGCCTTTACGCATATCCCGTTGGAACAAGCGAAACAACAGGTGCTGACCATACGACGGCAGATCAAGGAGTTGGGATATGCCGGCGGCTTGTTCTGGACCTGGAACCTGACTGGGCCAGGCTGCTACAGTGGAGTGGAGAACGGCTTCGCAGAGCTGCTTCGCCCACCGATTGTGCCGTAGTGACCGGAATTGATCTGGTAGGACCGATTCGACGGATTCGACGGATCAGTCGTATCAGTCAAAAGTGGTTTTACTGAATAGCTAGGATGCGGAGAAAATAACGGGCTGCGTTTTATTTCGGAAGATCCGATAATGGTTTTATGTACCGAAAGTCGAATTTTTTACGTTCTGCAGGATTCGTGATGGCTTCATACAACCGTGTGCATATTTGCTGAGCAGCGGTATAGAAATGACGCATTACCTCGTTTGTGAAGAGATACATATAGGGTATGCCATTGTCTTTCCCTTCTGATAGTTGCGTTGTGATCAGTTGCCCTGTCACTGTATCCGCGAATGTGTCTTTAACCCTAGTATTCGTTAATCCATCATACTCTGTGACCATATCTGCACCATGAGCATATGTATTTCTGATGGTACCAAGAGCTGTCCATGTATCTATCAGTTCACAGCCAAGAATATCCGTGACCTTTATGCTGAATAGCTTATCGTAGATGTTAAACAGATTAATACGGTTCATCTGTTCTACTTTTTTCTGCAACTCACGCGACAGGGGTATTTTGATGTCGTTGTAGGGTCGAAAATCGACATTTGGGATATAAGTTCCTTCTACATCGCAATCGAAAATACCAAACGTTTGGTTCTGCATTTGGATATTCAGATATGTGTCAATCCTGATGATGATGATGTTGCGGATTGTGTGCTCTAGATACGAGGCTAGGGTGATGTAGAATAGGCCCGCATATCCAATATCTTGCAGGCGGTTTTGCTCTTCTGTTGGCTTCCAGTGATTGTGAATATATTGCATCATACAGTTGACTGTGGATACTTTCATTGAAATGCTGCGAGAAACGAGTTCGTATGTGATAGCCATATCTACTCCTTTTACTGCTTAAATGTATGATCCAGGCAGACTTCGCAGCTCACCTCGCCTTCAGCGCTGCCAACTCGGCATCGACTTGCTGGAAGAAGCTGTCTAGATCTGCGTTGACCACCATGGTGCGGTTGTTTGGCTGAAGACCAACCTCACCCAGATTTACCACCGCGACCTTACCTCGTGCGTAGTTGGGCAGCATGGCAACGGGATAGACAACCAGGCTGCTGCCAAGCACTAGCAACAGGTCGCTGGAAATCACAGTGGACAGAGCACGTTCATACTCGGTAACAGCTTCGCCGAAGAACACCACGTTCGGCTTTATCAAGCCTCTGCATGGGCAGTGGGGCACATCCATATCTTCCAGCATCTGCAGCAGCTCCGCGTAGTCGAATTTACGGCCGCAGGATAGGCATCGACTGCTCCAATAGTTGCCATGAAGGCTGATAATATGACTGCTTCCTGCCATTTGGTGCAGCGGATCGATGTTTTGGGTGAGCAGGGCTGTCAGCTTACCTTCACGCTCCAAACGGGCGAGCATCCGGTGGGTGTATGTTGGGGTTAAGTGGCCAACAATACCTATCAACTCTCTGGTGAAACTATAGAACGGCTTTGGGTCATACGGGAAGTGGTCGATATCGAAGATGGTTTCGGGGTCGTATTCTGGACGTTCATATAAGCCGCCGGGGCCGCGAAAGTCGGGCAGACCGGCTGCGGTGGATATCCCTGCGCCTGTGAGTGCCACCACGTTGCTGCTGTTGTGTATCCAGCTTGCGAGCTGTTTTGCGTTTGCGTCCATTGTTACTTCCTCCTATCACCTTCGCTGCAGATACCGGTAAGAAGCTGAAGCATGGTTAGTCTTCAGCTGCGGTGTGTTGACTCCGGTATTGCGTGCGAAGCTCATCCAAAGTCACCTGCTGCCCGTTTCGCAGCACATACCAGTGGTGAAAACCGTTTAACCGCGGTGCCCGCGTCGGCATGCAGTGTGCAGCGGCTTTATGGATATCCATCACCAGCTCATCGTTCAACTGAACCTGTCCAGAGCTAGTGAGGATGCCAGATTGACTTTCGTCGCTGACAAGGTAAAGCGGCTCTTCGCCATGAAGCAGTCCGCACTCCAGTAGTTTTTGCATGTTTACTGGAACAGGCTTGATATCGAATGTCGCTTTAGCCACATCCGATAATTCTTCAACGACTGCGTCAACGCGCCGTTTTCCGTATTCACAGTAAGTTGCGTTACTGTCTATGGCGATATATCGACGTCCCAGCCGTTTTGCCACGGCGGCCGTGGTCATGGTGCCGCCAAACGGATCCATGACGATGTCTCCGACTTTGCTCGAGATCGCAATGATTCGTGTTAATAATTCTTCAGGTTTCTGAGTGCTGTGCAGCCGCTTGCCATTCACATGGATACGCTCTTTGCCTTTGCATATGGGGATACGCCATACCGATCCCAGTTGCTTGCGAACACCGCTTTTATGATCTTCTTTAGACACGGTATCTTTGTTCAAGAACTTGGCCGTGTGGTAGTTGAATGTGTAGCGTGACCGTTCGCCAAGCGAAGCCCAGATCAGCGTTTCGTGGCTATTGGCTACCCGTGTACCCATGAAGTTGGGGGTGGGGTTTGTTTTGTTCCAGATAACATCATTTATGATCCAAAACCCCAGCCGCTGCATGATGGCGCCAATGGTATATATGCATTGCATACCACCGATGACCCATATTGAGCCATTCGGGTGCAGAATGCGCTTGCATTCGGCCAACCAAGATTCCGTAAAGCTCTCATAGTCGGCGAGGTCCGCAAACTGATTATCCCACTTGTCGTCACAACCAGCATATTGGGTGCCTTCTACACGATGCAGCTTGCCGTCAACACGCATCCAGTATGGAGGGTCTGCGAAGATCAAATGCACACTTTTGTCAGCCATTTTGCTCATGGCTTCCATGGTGTCTTGGCAGATAATCAGGTTGGTCGGTACGGCACCTTTACTCACAGACTTACTGGGCCTGTTGTATCTTGCGCACGGCTTCGGGATCGATGTCGCCGCCGATGGTCATCTGCCCTTTTCCGCAGGTGATGGTATCAATGCTGATCGGGGCACCCATCTGCTTCAGGTCAAGCAGAGGACGATCCAAAAACTGCTTGGTGATGGCGTTGCGGACGGGCTCGGGCAGATTGAACCCCAGAGCCTGGATTTCTGCCGCGCGCACCCACACCGTGCCGTCTTCATGGAGGTCGGGCACACCCACAACTTTGGCTTTCAGCTTGGTGATGGGGGTTACCGCCGCCATATTGATCACCACACCGTCGGGCTGAACACTCAACGAGACATCATCGATTCTCTTCACGACCCGATTCCAAGGACTGCCGATTTCCGGAAGGTGTTTGACAATGTAGTTCTCGATGTTCTTCTGACCGATATTAGCCGTGTAACGCCCTTTCGAAAAGACAATACCTTCTTGTGTTTGCGAGACCTGCTCTACGGTAGCATCGAGCCAGTCGACAACCAACCCGGGGCGAATTTCAACAGCCTCACCCTGAATATGCGCGGTTCTTGCTTTCATCTTTAATACTCCCAAATCTAGACCCAGTCGAACGCGGTAGCGTTTGGCTGGAGCAAGCCTAACCTGCAATGTTTTCTCCGCTCTACTTTCCACTTTGCGGACAGGGTTGCTGCATCCTGACATGCCGATGCATATCGTTGCCGAGGCAAGAAGCGCGGCGCAAGTAGTTACTTTATTAGTTAGGAGAGATTGTTGTTTCATCACATATATATTATGACAGAGCTTAAGCGCAGCATCGTGTTGAAACACTATGATGCAGGGATGCAGAGACGACATGCTGAACCTAAATATCTAGATGCTGACACACCTTTGGAGGTACCAAATGCTTGACAAGTCTGTACCGTATTACCGTGTGATTTTACGCAGGGATGCGGGTGCACCACTGCCACACTGCGAAATGCCGAAGGGCTTTACCATCGCATTGTATCAACCAGGTGATGAGGCGGCTTGGGGAGAGATAGAGAGCTCAGTTCTTGAGTTTGACACCCCTCATGCAGCGACCGAATACTTCGTTCGTGATTATGTCGCCTACGACACCGAAGTGAAGCGTCGGACGCTGTTCGCGGCAGACGATGACGGCAACAAGGTGGGTACCTTTACGGCCTGGTGGAACTATACGGGTACCAGAAGGATCCCCTTCATGCACTGGGTTGCTGTGATGCCGCAGTACCAAGGACGCGGTATTGGCAAGGCGTTGATCGCAGCAGGGGTGCGCTTAATGGTTGAGATTGAGGGCGATGTGGAGATGTTTATACCCACACAAACATGGAGTCATCGTGCGATACGGCTTTACCAATGGGCCGGATTTGAATTGGATACTCAGAACGAAGCACCGGGTGGATA